>CAYFHL010000178.1:0-2509 GCA_964342955.1 uncultured bacterium | reverse complement strand
GGTCGAACTCATCCTTGCCAAGATAGCCGTACACATCCTGAACCGTGCCCGCCTATGCGACATCAATGCGCTTGCCTCGAACAAACTCAGCGACCGTACGGCGAAGGTTTTCGTCGCTCTCAGCCAGAATGACTTTTTCGATGGGCATCGACTCTGGTTATCCCCCGGGTTGATTACGCTGATATATCCCCGCAACCGCGCCAGGATTGTTTTGCGCGGAGGAAGGTAAACGATCCGGCGGCACCATGCCATGCTGAAGCATTAATTTTTCATTCTCCCGATCCAGCATCACCGTCTTCATGATCAAGTCCATGTTTAGTTTGATCAATTGGGAGATATTCATGTGCTTTGCCCGTTCCGCAGCAGGTATTTTGGCCCACAAGGCCTTATGTGCCTTAATCCGCACCATCGCACCGGACACCCTCTCCAGTAACTCTTTCCGTTCTTCGGATTTAGCATAAGCATCACGCGGCGAACTGGAATTCAGGCAACGATTCTCCTCCTGCACCAAATGGTACGCCCGGCCGCAGACCTCGAGATAATCGCCCAACTCAACTGCAAGAGAACTCAAAAATTCAGCTGTATTCATTTGGCCACTCTCTCGTTAAACGGATTCCACTGAAGATCGTCTATCTCCCCCTCAACCCCAAATGCGAAAACTCTGGCTCCGGCGATCACACTTGCATGAAAACCACCAAATTGCTTGCCGTCATCACTAATCGTTCGACCTTTTCCAACGACCTTATTTATATCGAATTCACTCAACGATGCAACTAATCCCCCTTGAGCCTTACCCGGATCAACAACACGTAATGCTTCAACCAACCCACCCCCATTCCTGCTTGAATTGAACTCCATCACGACCTCGGCTCTGATTTCATCGATGAATATGCTCCTATATTTTTCAGGATACCGAACTATAGAAAATTCCCCAGACGATTTGAACATCTCCACAGACTTACGGTATTCATTGTTAGCTATGATTGACCGAGGCAGAAGTTCACCGTCCCGACCGTACCTCATACGACTCGCCACCATAACCGACCTCTCCTTAACAGAACCGAGGCGGCGAATGCAGACACCCTTCATCAATCCTGCGATAAACGCCAAATCCCTGACACCCAACTGGCCACCTCGCTTGTTAATTGCTGTAAAAAACGGCAGAGCCCTCAAGTAATCCCTGTTATCAATGTGGACAATCGCCAATTCAAGCATAGCGAATACAGCCCATTGATCGCGCATTTCCGGATCGGCAAAGTAATCATTAAAAACCTCGACCGCCTCGCCTTCTCTTCCAATTTCGATTAAGGCTTCGATCAATACGAAAGCAACTTCTTTAACCTTTCCGGCAGCTTCCGCTTCCATAAAACTCGTGTTACCACGCTCCACACTTTTCCTTGTTCGAGATACCGAAACCATCCTCAAATAGGATTCAGCGGCTCTAATACAACGCGAATAGTCATTCACAGCCTCCGATTGACCGTCATGTTTCAAACTCTTCTTATACCTCGCCAACTCAATTGATGCCCTTAACAATTCCAACCTATAAGGCATCGCGGAATAGTCATTCAAACTCATTGGTTCAAGGAGTGCGGAAAAATGCCCGACAGCCTTTTCATAAAGTTTTCCAGCAAACCCTGAAGTCGATGTGCCTCGTGTTTTACTCCTGGCATCCTCAATCATCGCGCGACCTATGAGGATATTCGCATTTCGCTCAATCGTAGCGAGCTCGAATTCCAACATCTTCGCAATAGGCATCCCACTCAATTGCACATTTTCTATTCTCAAGATCCCATCTTTCCAGGATAGTGCTACTTTCGCAGAATCACCTCCTTCGGAAAAGGTCAGTTCCCAGTTTTCATTCGATATTTTAAAGGGTTCGGAACGCGGAATTCTCGAAGCGGTTTTTATTTGCATATCACCGCACCACTGAATCGCCTCTGAATACTTAGAAATGGCCCTATTAAAAAGATGCGCCCTTCGGTATATGTCTCCACTCAACATTAAGGACGGTCCCAAATTTAAGTTTTCATAACCATCAACTTCATATTCACCCTTCTGGAAATATTCCAATGCGTTAATCGCGACCAAGTTCTGGTTTTGCTGTTCGGCCTTGGTTGCCAACTCCCTGACAGAATCATAACCCGGAGAACTCTTACTAATTGCCAACATCCTGGCTCGCAATTCAAGTTCAAGCGCCGGCATCTCGGCACTTTCCGCTGCACGGGCTATCCTCTCATAGTATTCTATGGATTTAGGCGAATTTGGAAATATGTAACAATGACTCCCCAGATAAAAAGCGGTCTCGCCGCTTAACAGATCCTTTTCCGCAATGGCATCCTCACCCATAACCAACAACTGCCTTTTGGTTTGTTCCAATTCCGCCAAATACCCCTCACTCTTGATGCTATACGGAAATGAATTAATGTACAACCGCCTGAGATCACTCAATTTGATGAATTGATTCTTACCCGCTGAATTTTGGATTTCATCCTCCATTTTAACACGC
>CAYFHL010000177.1:0-2528 GCA_964342955.1 uncultured bacterium | reverse complement strand
TATTATACTTTGATGCTTCCACAGGCTTCTGCTTTTTAACATAATTAATATGTACAGACATTTGATGTCCTAATACATTTGCTGCTTCTACCTGGTTTTGCAAATATTTTTTATCATATTCTGCTGTCTTTGATGCATATAATTGTCTTAATGTATTTGATGTTACTCCACAACATACTGATTTCACTACTGCTATATATGCCGTTTTGCTTATTGGTTTGTCTCGTATAGATCTATATCTTGGTATTATTATATATGTCGTTTCTACTTCATCAATAAGCTTTTTTATCTCTTCATCTTTTATAGGGATAATATGTTGCGTCTTTTTACGACTCGATAATTTGTATTCATTTTCTACAATATTATAATCTTCGTCTATATAATTATCTGTATCTTTATCATAATCCTTCTTCTTTAATATTCGTAACTCATTCCTCGGTGGACATCTTGCATATATTAATATCATTAATAAGTCCTGTCTATCCATCCAGTATTTACTTTTAGCATACGCTTCCCTTAATTCTTTTATTCTATCTTCTATTTCCTCTTCCGTTATAGATAATTCCACATCCAAATTTGTATAATAATCCTTTTGTTCTTTCTGATATTGCTTACCTAATTCCACTAATTTCTCTATTTCTCCTCCGTTTGTCATTCTTTGATATTCAAGTAGTGACATTATTAAACCTTGTTTTGAATTAATTGAATCTATTGATTTAATGTATTCTATTTTTTCATCAATTGTATTTCCATTTTTATTAAGGCGTTTAATATCTGTCATTCTCTTCTTAATTGACAAATCCGATAACGCCGGATCCTTGTACGCTTTCCAATTTTCATATGTATTCTCCATTTTGATACTCTAATATATGGGTATATCTTTAAATTTTTGTTTCAATTTTATTGTTATTAACGTTAAATTCACACATTATTAAGCTTTTCTTAAGGAATTCCATTGCTGGACCCCCATGTCCTTTTGCTTAACTCCATTTCTCGTCCTTAGCTGCTTAATTTTTCAGTTCCCGCGAGGTTTCTTTTTCACCGTGAGGTGTTTTTTCGATGGGTCCGGTCAATTAGTGTAATTCTCGATTTTTTCGATTCCTTAGCGTTAACTTATTATTTTCTTATTATTTATAAATATATTATAACTTTCTTATAACTCTTATTAACTTATTAGTAATATATTTTATAAATTATTATCTATTATATTGTTATTATTATATACTATTAAAAATATTATATTTTGTTAAAATCATATACTAAAATTAAACGTATGTTATTATAAATTTATAATAATTTATATATCTCTTTATCTTAACCTGTTAAAAAAATCATATGGTGTTTTTTTAATATTTATGAAAATTTTTAATAAATTTAATCCCTATTTTATTTCTATTTATACTATTTTAAAAATATTTATTTCTTTCTGTTTTTTTTAAAATTTTTTAAACATAATTATAGTATTTCTGCCTATTCTGTTATGGGTTTCTTAACGTATTTATATGCAAAAATCACATAGTGCATTTTTCAATATTTCATTTTTTTTTACACAAAATATCTCTTGAAATTGTTTTTAAAATACTTTTTAAAAATAATTTATATCTTATCTTCGAATAACTTAAATTTAAATTTCGATGTTCTCCTATTTAAATAATTATAACAATCTTTTGAATATTTATATATTATTATAATTGCTGTTGGGGTTATTAATGCAACCGATAATATTATAACAAGCTCCATTCTTTGTTTTTAATACACAAAATATCTTTATATTTTAATCTTCTTTGGTTTTTTCTTAAGAATTACCTCTCCCGGGTTATCTGTTAATTTTAAATGTCTTATTTGCGTGTATATTACCTTTACGTTCTTCTCAAACCTCCTTTTACTGTTCTCTACTACTAAATTCGCCGCTGTATATAACTCTTCTGTCGTCGCTCTCTCTGCTTCTATTACTGCATGCGGGCTCGGTCCCTTCTCAAGATGCACCCAGGTCCATTTCGGTTTCGACTGCCTTACTAATATATCATTCTCTTTTTCATTCTCTCCCATAAGAATTCTTGTAAATAATACCATTTTCTCTATCATTCTTTGACCATATTAATATTTATTGCTATTTTTTTTAAATCATCGCAGCTTGGTACCTTCTTTATTTCATCCCCTTCTTTTGATTTTATCTCCTTCATCTCTGTTCCTACTACTGTCTCGTATAATGCTATCGCTAAACTCGGATCAACAGTATATGCTCCCATGTACATCCCTATTATATCGTTCTATTTAATTATCGACATATCGACTCCCCATAAGGGGAGTTTTCTACTCTACTTCAATGCTTCTAATATATGTTTGCAAAACATCTTCTTCTTCTGTTTTCTGTACACAAAATCTGGACACGTGCATATTATGTCATCATCTGTTACCGATATTTTATACCATTTCTTCTCATCTGTATGACTTCTGTATTTAATTGTATATACTTTCTTCTCTACTCCCTTCTTCGCCTCCGTCTTCTTGCTTACTGTTGTCTTGCC
>CAYFHL010000176.1:0-2553 GCA_964342955.1 uncultured bacterium | reverse complement strand
AACAAATTGCTGGCAAAATACATTCAGCTCCATATTTAATTTTTTTATTATTCTTTGGATTAACTAATGCAAATAGAGCTAGTAAGTTTGCGGAAGATCCAGAATTTACCATCAAAGCATATTTAACACCTAAAAATTTTGCAAATTCATTTTCAAATTTTGACGTTAGATTGGACATCGTTATTCTTCCTTTCAGCAAAGTTTCAGCCCCATTAATAATGTCATTATTTTCAAAAGGAAAACTTGTTAGAGGATAGCTCTCGACCTTATTTTTACTTTTTGAGTATTTATTAATTATTCTTTCTAGAAATTTTTTTTCAAATTTTTTCATTTTTTTTTGTATTTATTTTCTAAGTATGCACACCACTTCTCAAAATGATTTTGAAAATAAAAATCATAAGCATCTTCACCATGAGGATATGCTGCCGGAAACTCAGGGCTTGCTTCAAGAATTCTTGGTGTTTTTAAACCTTCAGCGATAGCATGACCAATAGACGAATTTCCAATCAAGAATCTACTTGATTTTATAATCCTTGCCATTTCAAGGTGATCTTTGCAGTCATAAAATTCTAAGTTGCTGACACTTTTTTTAAGATCATCGTATTCTTTTTTAGTACCGATAAAAATTAAGTCTTTGTACCCCTCTAGAAAATTGTAGTCGACAAGGTGATTTGTATACCTGAAAGTTCTATGTATAACGATTTTATCTTTTATATTATCGTGTGGACCAACATTTAAGTAAGGTATCAAAACATTAGGCTGAATACCAGAAACATGAAAGTAATATCTTAAATTATCAAATTGTAGACTAACAGGAAACTCTCTAAACTTATCAAAGTTTATGTCTATTTCTTGATTCTCAAATTTTTTTACGTCTAACAAATAATCTTGTGATTTTAATAATGGTATAAGCATTTTAAATAAATGTTCTGGGAGCAAAAAAGGACAATAGTTATTAGGATGATTATTTTTATAAGGCTTTTCAACTTGTAAATACAACGTACATTCATGTGTTTTTGAAAGCTCTTTAATTACTGGCAGTGCATTAATGACATCTCCTGAAGTACCAGAATGCAAAAATGATAGACTTTTTTTAGATTTAATTTTTTTCTGAACATTGTTGATATATTTTTCAAGATTTTCTTTAAAATCTTTTAATTCTTTTTCTTTGTTAACTTTATTTCTGTAGATTTGATATTTTCTTTTATCAGTGAATCTATACCAGTATTTTTTTAAAGCATTATCCATGGAAATTAATAATTTTTCATTATGTTGAATGTTTTCGTTAAGGCTTCTTCTAAACTATGTTTTGGTTCCCAACCAGTAAGTTCTTTTAAAAGAGAAATATCACTATTAAACTCCATTGGGCCACTTACTTCTTTATTTTCAGATATTACTTTTTTACCAGACAGCTTTTCAATTATTGAAGAAATTTCCCTACAAGAACTCATGCTACCAGTACCAAGATTTATTATACCCTTATAATCAGTATCTAAGAGTTTTATTACTGCATCAGCAGCGTCCTCAGAAAAAATGAAGTCCCTTTTTGGCTTATCACTCCATATTTTAACTTCTTTTGATGAAAGGCTTTTTTGTATTAAAGCAGGTACAAAATCGGGTCTACTTAATCTGGTGTAACCGTAAACATTGCTCAATCGAATTATAATAGAAGGAACTTTGTCATTGAAAAATTTAACCACTTCCTCAGATAAATATTTGCTAAAAACATAGTCGTTTACAAAAGGGTTTATTTTTTGTTTTTCGTCCACAGGTATTTTTATTTTTTTTTCGTCATAAAGCAGAATAGAGGAGAAAGATATAAATTTTTTTATCTTTCGTTTACTTAGGTAATTTAAAATTTGTTTTGTTGGGTAGACGTTAAAATCAAGACCCATAGTTACATTTTTACTTATCAGATGGTGATTTGAACTACCTATTAAAAAAATTACTTTATCAAAATCTATTCCATCTAAAGTTTTGAGATTGTTTAAATTTTCTAAATCTATATGTTTATTTTTTATTTCCGGAGGAGGCTTCGTTCTTCCAATGGATATTATATCCGGATTTTTATTTAAAATCACCGGACCCAAAAAACCACTTCCTCCAAATAAAATTGTTTTAGACATTCTAAACCTTATATTTATAGCAATTCGACATTTAATAATATTAAAAAGTTTTAATTAATCTCATTTCTAATATCGTAAAAAGTTATATTCATAGTTTTGCATTTCGCATTTTTTTGGAACCAGTAAGACAAAAATCTCTCAGCCAAAAACCCATAAATTCTAGTTAAATCATAGCCCTTTAATTTTTCTTCTGGAAAAATTTTTTCGCATCTTTCAAGCCATGGAAATAAGGTCTCATAGTAATTCATCAATAGTTTTTTGGACTTACAAATAAACATATTTTGGGGATGAAAATATTGCTTTGAATCAACGTAATTCATAAACCCATCTCTATCATCTTTATCAAGTAATCCGATTGCTTTATTGAGATTATTTTCTCCATGCATAAGATCAAAATGAAATTTTATGTTCCTTGATTTTTGGTTAA
>CAYFHL010000175.1:0-2567 GCA_964342955.1 uncultured bacterium | reverse complement strand
TAACTATGCTTATAATTATCAACTTTAAACTCACAATAATTATTTTATTTACAGTCCCATTATCTATTTTTATTATTATAAAATTAGGGCAAAGTATTAGACGAAAAGTTAAAAGATCTAGTGAAAAAATTGCGGGTATTATGAATGTTCTAAATGAAAATATTATCGGTGTAAAAATTGTAAAATCATTTACAACTGAAAATAAAGAGCTCGATAGATTTCAACTTGAAAATAATCGCTTTTATGAATTGATCATTAAAACCGAACGATTACGCGCACTAATAACACCAATTAACGATATGATTGGCGTAACATTAGGTGTATTTTTACTTTGGATCGGTGGAAATGAAGTATTAAAATCAGGTACGATGAGTTCTGAAAGTTTTTTAAGATATGTTATTTTTCTATTTGCGATGTTACAACCAGCTAGGAAATTAGGCAATGTTTATGCTCTTATTCAAAGTGGCCTAGGATCTGCTGAAAGAGTCTTTAAAATTTTGGACACCAAAACTAATATCATTGATTTACCTAAGGCTAAAACTTTAAAATCCTTTAATAAAAAACTAGTTTTTAAAAATGTAAACTTTTATTATAATAACAATAAACTTGTTTTGAAAAATATCAACCTCAGCATAAATAAAGGTGAAATAGTTGCAATTGTTGGAGCTAGCGGATCAGGAAAAACAACTATGACAGATTTAATCTCACGATTCTATAATATTTCATCAGGTGAAATACTTATTGACGATATTAATATTAATAATATATCCCTATATAGCTTAAGAAATATTGTAGGGATAGTACCTCAGAGAACCATATTATTTAATGATACTATTTCAAACAATATTGCTTATGGAGAAAAAAATAATAACCATAAAAATATTAAATTATCTTCAGATGTAGCTAATGCAACTGAATTTATTAATAAATTGCCTCATAAATTTGAAACAAAAATTGGAGAACAGGGTATAAAGCTTTCAGGCGGTCAATGCCAGAGGCTATCAATCGCAAGAGCAATCTACAAAAATCCATCGATATTAATTCTTGATGAAGCAACTTCATCTCTAGATACTGAATCTGAGAAAAAAGTGCAAGAAGCAATTGATAATATAGTTAAAGATCGAACAGTCATTGTCATTGCACATAGACTTTCAACAATTACTAAGGCAGATAAAATAATTGTTTTGGATAAAGGAGAAATTGCAGAAATTGGGCGACACAATGAACTTATAAAACAAAATGGGATATATAGCCAATTATATAATATACAATTTAAAGGGATGTAGCTAATTTTCAATCAAGATGTTCTTATTTAAAAAAAATATATTACCTATTCATGATATTAACAGTTTAGCTTTATCTAAAATACCTAAAAAAATCTATATATTGGGTAATGGTCCCTCTCTAAATAATTATAGTCCAGAGCAACTTACTAACAAGTTTGTAATTGGCACAAATCGATCTTGGCTTTGGGGAAAAACTAATATTCTTGTTTGGAGGGATAGTCGCATTACTGATGAATTACAATTATTTAGTATAAAAAAAGATGACAACTCAATCTGGATCACTAGCAAGGATAAGTATAAATATAAAACAGAAATGAAAAATACAGATTTTGTAACATCTCAATTAGATTATTTTTTTCATGATTCTTGGAAAAATAAAATCCTCAAATGCAATATAAGATGGAATGGAATCATTTTTCATGCAATTGCAATTGCTAAATTTTTATCACCAAATGCTTCAATACACTTAATTGGAGTTGATCTATTAGCTGAGGATAATTCACATCATTTTTTTAATATATATAAAGGTTTTGATAGAGGATATTTCAAAAACAATTGGGATCAAGATAACTTCAATTATCAAAAAAGACTAAATATGATGCTTAATAATTTTGTAATACTAAAAAAACAAGGCTTAGAAATAATCAACCATTCTGAAAATAGCAAGCTATCTGAAATTATTGGCTATACAAAATTATAATTATGATTGTAATGCCTTAATTCCTCTACTAATAATTTTTCCTAGCTCATTCTGTTCTTTTGATTTATTTGTTAGTATTTCAATAATTTCATCTGAAATAGTTTGCATTTTAGTATTACTTTTAACTATTGTATAAATTTCTACTAGAATGAGCCACTCATCAGGATATAAAATTCTAACCTCATCATAAACCTTCCTACAAATATCAATTTTTAAATTACCTAAACGAACTTGATTTATTTTTTCAAAAAATGAGTTCAATTTTATTTTATCTGGAGAAATATTTTTGTTAGTACTATTTTTTTTCTTTCTAAAATTATTAGAGTAATAATTCTTCCAATCAGCAGGCCCACCAAAAACAGAATGGACTTGACTACCGCAACATAGATCGTATATTCCCCAGCTAGGATCAAATAATATTTTATTGTTTAATTCTACTGTGCAACTTTGCATACTTATCAAAAGAAGACTTTCCTTCATATAAAGGGTATCAACCACTTTACCTCTAATTCTTAAATTTGATTTAAAACAAATATCTACTTCATTATTCAAATATACTCCAATTGTTTCTAATTCTGATT
>CAYFHL010000174.1:0-2571 GCA_964342955.1 uncultured bacterium | reverse complement strand
ATTTTTTAATTAAATTTTTATTTAGAATATCATCTAATCCAATATTACTTAATAATTTATTTTTTAATAATGCTCTATTTGTTTTACCTAAAAATTGATTTTCCCAATTTCTTGTTATAATATAGGAATCATCAAAAACTGATTTTGTCAATCGCTTTATTTTTTTCATTAATCTCACTGGCAAATAAATTGGATTAAAAAACATTTGATAATTGTTTAAATTAAAAGGATGATACTTCTGCCATGCCACTCTTGCTATTTGTGGAGATGTTTTTTTAATATATTCAATCTGTATCTTTCTTGAGTTTAAATACTCTTCTGGAATTGTGCAAACCAATTTGCACATATTATCATCATAATATGGAAGAACTAAATTCCCCATAGTTTTAAATATTGATAGATTTATGCTGGTCCATCTAGGTGCCCAATATAATGATTTGAATGCTCTTATTCGTGCACTAGTATTTAAAATATCTATTTTTTTATATAATTGGTCTATTTCATCCATTAAATAACTCTCAAATGATCCCTGCAATCCCCAATTACACCACAATTCGGATGCTAATTCTAGTCCATCTGATTTAATAATTTTGTTTTTTAAAATTAATAGCTGCTCATCATACGAATACTTTTTATTATCTATTTGACTATTAAATAAGACATCTCCCCAATGGCCTAATAAAATGGTAGAGCTTATATCCTTCCATTTATTTGCAACTTGGGCTTGCCTTGGATGAGTAAAATCAGTAAAACATTGATTTAACCTTACTAAATCATCAAATTCTTCCCATAAATAACCTTTTTTGATGACTTCTGATAAAAAAGGCAAATTATATTTTTCTGATAGTATTTTAGCATATTCAACTTCATTTATACCATTCTCAAACATATAAGAGCATAATTTAAGATTACTTCTATTTCTTACTGATGCAAATAGGGTTCTACTATCTAATCCACCTGAAAGTGGTAGCAAAATATCTTTATCTTTAGTTTGAGTATTAATTATTTTATCAAATACATCAATAAACAAATCAAGGTTTTGGTTAAAGGTCAACTGATTAGGTTTATAATACCAATCCCACATTGATTCAACTCTATCAATAGTTTGATCATTATTTAAATAATAAGTTTTTGCAGGGCTACAAGTCTTAATAGTTTCATAATATGTATTATTACCTAAGAAAAAACCTATAGCCATAAATTCTGCAATTGATTTATAGTCTAACTTATTAGATAAATTATATTTCCATGGGACAATTTTATTTGTTTCTGTATTATAAAAAATTTGTTTTTGAGGTATAATAGGATTTACAATGTTCATATATAATATAATTTATTTTATAATTTTTTTATAAAAATTTTGAACGCTATTTTTTTCAATTGAAAGATTGTGATTAGCTACTACATAATTATAGAATTTAAAGCCGACTTTGTAATTTTCTGTTCTATTGTTTGACATAAATATTTTTAGCTTTTCAAATAAATCTTCTTCATTATCTGGTTTAAATAAATTTTGAGGTGAACAATTTAGTTGATCTTTTATTCCAGGTATTTTGCTTCCTAAAACGACCTTCTTATTAGCCATGGCCTCTAATATAGCAATTGGCGCACCTTCACCTCCCCATTTTATTGATGTTGGTAAAACAAAAATTTCTGCTAGATCCAAATACTGCCTAACATTAGACTGTTTGCCAGTAAATATTATTTTTTTTGCTATATTTCTATTCTCATTTACAATTATCTTTAATTCTTTTGCATATTCAGTTTGATCATTACCAACTATTAATAAAGTCCAATTAGAAAAATTAACAATAGTTCTTGAAAATGCTTTAATTAGCACCTCTATCCCCTTTATAGGCACTAAATTTGCAACGGTAATTATTATTCTATCTTCTTCATTTATTTTCCATTTTAATAATAATTCTTTTTTTGAAGGTTGTTTTTTAAATTGATCTATATCAACACCAATAGGAATTAATTTTGCTTTTGAATTTCTTGGAAAAAAAATATTCATCATATCTGAATTTTGACATAAAATACCATGAGATAAAAAAGATCGCAAACGCCATCCTCTATAAGATGGTCCAAACCAACTCATATTTTTTTTTGTGTAAATCCATTTAATTCCAGCTATCCTAGCAGCTATACTTTCGGTATAATTTGCAGCATAATGATAACTATGAATAATATCTGGATTAATTTTTGTAAATATTTTACTTAATTTGTAGCAATCTATTAACATATTCATAATGGGCCTTGCATTAGGATATAAATTAATTATATGAATTTTTATACCGCTTTTTTTTACTTGTTTAAATAAAACACCTTTATCATGCAAGCATGCTATTTCTACTTCAAAAATATTTTTATCTAATCTCTGAGCAAGCTTGAAAAGTGGGATTCCACTTCCTGCTGTATCAAAATTTGGTATAGTGTATAATATCTTAATTTTTTTTTTGTTCATTAATATCTAAAAACAAATCTACCTTTTATTTAATATTAAAGGTATGAGCCCACTTCTGAAGAGAGAATAGTATCCATACACCCCATGCACTAACTCTTTCACCTTTC
>CAYFHL010000173.1:0-2579 GCA_964342955.1 uncultured bacterium | reverse complement strand
TGGTTGTGGTGCAATAGATAATAAGATTGCTAATAAACTTAATTTGGTTGCAATTGCCCCTTTAGATGACGAAGCGAAGTATCTTGATGGTTTTGGTTGGTTAACGGGAAAAGTTGCAACCGAAAAATCTACTATTGATCTTATACTTGATGATTTAAAAAAGAAAGATGTACTATTGTATGTAGAGAAATATCCTCACATTTACCCACATTGTTGGAGGTCAGGAGATGAATTAGTATACAGGATGGTGGATGAGTGGTATATTAATATGGACTGGCGTAAAAAAATAAAAAAAATTGTAGATGACATAGAATGGATTCCAAGTTGGGGACATGAGAGAGAAATTGAATGGCTTGAAAATATGGGCGATTGGATGATCTCAAAAAAACGTTTTTGGGGGTTAGCACTTCCAATATGGACATTTGAAGATGGCTCCTTTTATGTTGTCGGATCAAAGAAAGAATTAAGAGAACTTGCTGTTGAAGGTTGGGAAGAATTTAAAGGAAATAGCCCACATCGTCCATGGATTGACAAAGTTAAAATAAGGCATCCTGAGACTGGTCTCATTGGAAAAAGAATACCAGATGTTGGCAATCCTTGGCTAGATGCTGGTATTGTATCATATTCAACAATTAAATATAATACAGATAAAGAATATTGGATGAAATGGTTTCCTGCAGATTTTGTTGTAGAGTGTTTTCCAGGACAATTTAGAAATTGGTTTTATTCAATGCTAGCAATGTCTACAGTAATGGAAAATAGAGCTCCATTTAAAACACTTTTAGGACATGCATTAGTTAAAGATGAAACAGGTAGAGAAATGCATAAGTCTTGGGGTAATGCTATCTGGTTTGATGATGCTGCAGAGAAAATGGGTGTAGATGTTATGCGTTGGATGTATGCTTCTCAAAATTCAGAACATAATCTATTATTTGGATATAATATAGCTGATGAAGTAAGAAAAAATTTAATAACTATGTGGAATACTTATTCATTTTTTGTAACATATGCAAATATTGATAAATTTAATCCATCAAGATTTAAATTAGATAAGTCCTCATTAACAAAGCTTGATATATGGATACTAGCAAAATTAAATGAATTAACTCGTCAGGCAATATTGTACTATGAAAAATACCAAATATTTAAGTTTATGAAAGAAGCTACTACATTTTTAGATGATTTATCTAATTGGTATATTAGAAGAAATAGAAGAAGGTTTTGGAAGCAGGTTAATGATGTTGATAAAATGTCTGCTTATTCAACATTATATTATGTTTTAATAAATTATTGTAAATTGATGTCACCAATAATTCCATTTATTACTGAAAATATTTATGAAAATTTATTTTCAAAATTTAGTAATGATAAGAATAACAGCATTCATTTGTCATGTTTCCCTAAGTTAGAAAAAAAATGGACAAATAATCAAATAATTAAAGAGATTGATACAATTATTTCAATTGTAAAAATGGGGAGATCAGCAAGGAATAAAGGAAATATAAAAATTAGACAACCATTATCATCATTATCATTATATTCGGATAACGATATAAATGATATTGCAATTAGAAATAAAATAGAAATACTAGAAGAATTAAACATAAAGGAAATAAAATTAGTTAAATCTATCAAAGAGTTAGTTGACTATAGAATTAAACCTAATTTCGGTTATATTTCAAATAAATACAAAGATGATTCAAATTCAATCATTAAGCACTTAAGTAAGTGTGACCAAGATGAACTGAAGAAAAATTTTATTAATAAGAAGAAGTATTTGACAAATTATAAAAATATTAATTTAACAAAGGACGATTTTATTATTGATGAAATTGCAAAAAAAGGTTTCTCCGTATCTGTATCAAACAATATAGTTGTTGGTATATCGTTGGATATAACAGATGATTTAAAACAGGAGGGTATTGTAAGGGATCTAATTAGAAAGATACAAACTTTAAGAAAAGAATCAGGGTTACAAGTTGAAGATAGAATTAATGTGGGTATCATATCTTCTGAATATATTGAATTATCATTAAAAAATTATAAAAATTATTTTATGGATGAAATATTAGCTGTTGATATAAAGAATAACACAGAAGGATTAAATTTCATTGATAATGTCCATATAAATAATACTAATGTTAATATTGGTATTTCAAGCGTTGTTAAGGAGAAAGCATGAAAAAACAAATTAATAAAAAGTGGCCCAAAAAAGATTTAGATGAATTTAAAAAAATTATTAAAGACAAAAGAGTTGCTGTGCTGAAAGATTTAGATATAGCAAAGGAAAGAACAGATGAAATGAAGGATAGTACGAGTGTTAATGCTATATACTCATCCCATATGGCTGATGCAGGATCTGATCATCAAGAATTAGAAAAGAATTATTACTGGATGGCTAGAGAAAATAAATTTCTTCAATATTTAAATAGGGCTCTTGAAATGATTGAACTAGGAACATTTGGTATTTGTACAGCTTGTGGAAATTTAATTGGGAAAGAGAGATTAATAGAAGTTCCTCACACAAAAAGTTGTTTTGAATGTAAATCAAAAGGTTAGCTTGAAGAAAATATTCTTAC
>CAYFHL010000172.1:0-2595 GCA_964342955.1 uncultured bacterium | reverse complement strand
GTTTTAGTGGATCGGGAACAACCTATACTGCGACGTTGACTCCAGATGGTGATGGAGCTGTAACTATTAATGTGGTTGCCGATCGTTTTACTGACTCAATAGGTAATGGAAATGTTGCATCTGATGAGTTTAATTGGACCTATGATAGCACTCCACCATCTGATTTTACAACAGGTTCAGTAATCACAACTGGCGGACTTGTAGTTGCGAGCTATTGGAACAATACCAATACTGGATTAGATATTACAGTACCATTGGATTATGATGCTTCTTTAAATAGTGGTTTGATTCAAATTCAGGGGAAAGTTAATAATAATGTTTTTGAAAACCTTGGTGATGCTGTAACAATTACTGAAATTATTTCTACATCAGCTACTACACAAACAGTCTCTTTCATTAGAGACAACATAACAGAATTAACTGATTTTTCTGATGGAGCTATAATCACAATAAATGCTATTCTTACAGACTTTGCAGGAAATAGCACGGTAGGTTCCCCTAGCACTACGACCTTAACGTTGGATGAAACTAAACCATCTATCACCATTACATCATCGGAAGGTAGCGATGGATTTACCTCCAATGATGGGACCCTATCCTTAACTTTTACTAGTAATGAGTCTACCACTGATTTTGAAGTGGGAAAAATAAGTGTAACCAATGGGACACTTAGTAGTTTTAGTGGATCGGGGACAACCTATGCTGCGACGTTGACTCCAGATGGTGATGGCGATGTAACTATTAATGTACTAGCTGATCAATATACCGATACAGCGGGTAATAATAATACGGCATCCGATGAATTTAATTGGCTTTATGATGGTACACGCCCAACAATGATTATAGAGGCAGCTGAAGGTAGCGATGGATTTATATCTAATGATGCAATGCTTTCTCTCACCTTTACCAGCAGTGAATTTACATCTAATTTTAATATTAATGATGTCACTGTGACTAATGGCTCGTTAAGTAACTTTTCTGGATCAGGTACAACTTACATAGCAACCTTTACACCTAATTCTGATGGTTCTGTTATCATTAAAGTAGAATCTGGTTCTTTTCAGGATGTTGCAGGCAACATTAATATGGCAACAAGTATATTTAATTGGACTTATGATGCAAGTCCTCCTGTAGATTTTATTACAGGAAGTGTTCAAGCAACAGGAGGGAACCAGATTGTAGGGAGCTGGAATACTACTAATACAGCAGTAAATGTAACAGTTCCTTTAGTGGATGATCCAACATACATTAATGGAAATATACAAGTATTAGCTAAAGTTGATTTGGCAGATGGAGATTCTTTCGAAGATTTGGGAGATCCCATTACAATTACTAATGTAGGAATTAATCATGTCGTATCAATTTCTGAATCTGAAGTTGAGGGGTTAACTGGTTTTGCCGATTCTGGAATTATTACATTTAATTCAATTATTACAGATCAGAGTGGAAATAGTACAACTGGTTCTGAAAGTTCGACTCAATTGATTATTAATTTATCAAATCCAACAATAACCATTGAATCAAATGAAGGAAGTGATGGATTTACATCCAATGATGCAACCATTAGTCTTATTTTTACATTTAGTGATGAAACTAGTGATTTTGTAGTTGGTGATATTACCGTGACAAATGGAACATTGACTAGCTTTAGTGGTTCGGGTACCATTTATACCGCAATATTGACTCCAAATAGTAATGGTGAAGTTGCAATAAGTATTTTGGCGGATGCTTTTATGAATTCAGATGGAAATGGAAATGTAGCATCTGAAGTATTCAACTGGCTTTATGATAATACTCCCCCAAATGATTTTACAACTGGTAACGTCATAGCGCATGGAGATCCTGTCGTTTCAGGTTATTGGAATAGTCACAATACTCATTTAAAAATTTCTATTCCAATAGACAATAGTGATGGAACTTTATATGGAGGAAGTTTATCAATTCAAGCTAAGGTTAATAGTGAAAGTGATTTTGAAAACTTAATTCTTCATTCAAGTTGGGACCAGATAGATAATTATGGCACTGAAACAGCATATGCATATGCATCTTCATTTGAAAGTATTACAAGTTTTGATAATGATGCTACTGTGATCACTAGAGCTATTATTACAGATAAGGCAGGAAATACTACTATTGGTGATCCTAGTTCACAAACTATTCTAATTGATCAAATATTGCCCTCTAATTATTTACCAAATTCTATTGAATCAACGGGTGGTATAATTGTTACAGGTTATTGGAATAGTACCAATACAGGATTAGATGTGATAATTCCTATACCTGATGATGCTTCTCTTTTGATTCCTTCAAGCGGAACAATTGATGTACAGGGTAAAGTAGGAAATAATAGTTATGGAAGTTTAATTTCAAGTGAATCAATTGCATCAATCAATACAAATCAAACTATTTCTATTTCAAATAGTAATATTGAAAATTTAGTAGGTTTTGAAGAGGATAGTATAATAACATTTAGGTTGAGGATGAGTGATGGACCTGGAAATCAAGGTGAGTGGGAATCCAATTCGATCACTATTCAAATTGATGAAATCCAACCAATCATAAATATAACAGCTGCGGAGGGTAGTGATGGGTTTA
>CAYFHL010000171.1:0-2602 GCA_964342955.1 uncultured bacterium | reverse complement strand
CCAGCTAATCCTGAAGCTAAAGCACCAACTAAAAAAGATATAGAAACAAAAGGAGAATCTCCTTGGCTATTTGCTGCTAATGCAAGCAATATTGCAACAATTATAACAAAAATAGCCAAAACTTTATATTCTGCTTTCAAAAAAGCCATGGCACCATCAGATATACTCGCTCCAATTTGTTTCATTCTATCAGATCCTTCTTCTTGACTATTAATCCAATTTGTTTTCCAAAATGCGTATAACATAGCAATAATTCCAGCGCTAATTACATAATACAAATAATTCATTACTCCCCTTCCTTTATTAATTTTTCATTATATTTATTCATAGTCTTAGTAATATCATGTTTTAGAAAATAATTAATTCCATCGCAAGCTTTTTCTATCATTTGATTTTTTAATGGTACATCTTTTTTATTAAATGGAGATAAAACATATCTTTCAGAAGGTCTCATATTCTCAGAGGTTGCGATCCCAATTCTTAATCTATTAAACTCTTCTGTTTTTAAATGGTAAATTATTGATTCTATACCTTTATGTCCTCCTGTGCCACCATCTTTTTTAAACTTAATTCTACCAAGTGGTAAATCAATATCATCATATATTACTAATATATTTTTAGGGCTTCCCTTATAAAAGTTCATTATATCTAAAGCTGCTAATCCACTCTTATTCATATACGTTGTTGGTTTTATGCATATTAATTTTCCTTCTTGAGCAGATAGATAATTACCTTTTCCGCTTTTAAATGAAATAGAGTGTTTTTTTACTATTCTATCTACTACCCAAAAACCAAAATTATGTTTTGTCCTAGAATAATTTTTACCTGGATTCCCTAAACCAATTAGGTAAATCATTCTTTAGGATCTGACTTTTTTTCATCTTGTTTTTCTGTACTTGGTTTTTCATCTTTACTTTCTTCAGTTTTATCTTGTCCATCTTCAGATTGTTCTTCACCTTCAAGTAATTCTTCATCAGTTTCTTCTATTTCTGGTTCAATTTCACGCATAGCATGTGTTACAGATACTATTACAGAGTCTTCTGATGTAACTAAAGTAAGTTTTTGATCTAAATCAATTGAACCTGCAGCAATATTATCTCCTATTTTTAATTCAGAAATATCAATTTCAATCGTTTCTGGTATATCACCAGGAAGACATTGAATTTCAAGTTCATTGATAGGCTGATTCAATACTCCCCCCTCCTCTAAAACTCCAACCGCATCTCCTATTAATGAAATATTAATTTTAACATTTACAGCTTCATCCATTTTAACGCCATATAAATCAATATGAAGAATTGCATCTGTCACTGGATGATATTGAACAGATTTAAATAATACATTCCGTTTTTCTCCTCCAACATTTATATTAAATATCCGAGCACCGGATTTTACTGCTTCATTAAAAGTACTATTTGTAATATAAAAAGGCACACTAGACTTAGAGGTAGAAGAATAATAAACGCCTGGAATATTTCCTTCTTTTCTTAGTTTTTTTATACTTTGTGTGCTTGTATTCTCTCTTTTAAATATTTCAATTTTATGATCAGCCATTTTTTACTCCTTATTAATCAGTTAAGCCTTTAAACATAGAACTTAATGAGGTTCCAGAATCAATTCTTTTAATAGATTCTCCAAAGACATCTGCTACTGAAATTATTTCAAGTTTATCAAATTTTTGTTTTATTGTCAATTTAATTGTATCGCAAACATATACTTTATTTATAGGTGAATTTTGTAGCTTTTCTATAGAATTTCCTGATAATACTGGGTGGGTTGCAACTGCAACAACTGTTTTTGCTCCTTTTTCTATAGCTGTTTGAGCAGCATTGCATATAGTTCCCGCTGTATCAATCATATCATCTATTATTATAACATTTTTGTTTTTTAGATCACCAACCAAATTGGCTATTTCTGCCATATTGGGCTTGGGACGTCTTTTATCTATAAGAGCAAATCCTATATTTAATTTTTTGGCATATGATTGGCTCATATTTGCACTTCCTACATCAGGAGATAAAACCACGCCTGTTTTTTGATTATAACCAAAATTCTTTAATAAATCTAACAAAACAATTCTTGAATAAAGATGATCAAATGGTACATTTGCAAATCCTTGGATTTGCGGTGAATGAAGATCCATTGTTATAATTCTATCGACCCCTACCGCTGTTATTAAATCTAATACAAGCCTTGAAGAAATTGGTACTCTTGGCCTGTCTTTCCTATCTTGCCTACCATATCCAAAATATGGTAAAACAGCTACAACACTTTTAGCAGACGCTCTTTTTGCCGCATCTAGCATTAATAACAATTCCCATAAATTTTCTGCAGGAGTATTTGTGGACTGAATAATGTATACATCTTCATTTCTAATATTTTCTTCAAAAGCCAAATGTAGTTCACCATCACTAAACTTATGAATATTAATTTTGCCCAAAGGAATATCTAAATATTTTGCTATTCCCTTGGCTAATTTTTTATTTGATCTGCCACTAAAAAGTTTCATTTTGCTGGGGGATAGGGAGTCGAACCCCAATCCCATGGACCAAAACCATGTGTCCTACCATTGAACGATCCCCCAAATCATTATCATTTAATT
>CAYFHL010000170.1:0-2645 GCA_964342955.1 uncultured bacterium | reverse complement strand
AACAAGTAATTAATTTGGAAAATATAAAACTAGAGAAAATCAACGATGAATAGTAGTGAGTTAAAAAAAATTGCTGAAGATTTGATAAAAACCACAGAACTGGCTGGAGCTAAATCTGTAGAACTTCAAAAAAAAGGTTTAAAAATAATTACAAAACCAGATAACACGCCTGTAAGTAATGGAGATCTGGAAGTTGATAAAATACTAACGGCAAAAATAGAAAAATTAACTCCAAACATTCCCGTTGTTTCTGAAGAAACAGTTGATTTAAAAAAGAAAAATACTTTTAATACATATTGGTTAATCGATCCAATTGACGGAACGAAAGAATATATTACAGGAAAAGATGACTACACATTAAATGCTGCATTGATAGTTAACAAACTTCCAGCTGTTGGCATAATAGGAGTACCAAAAAAAAATAGATTATTCTATTCTTATGGGAAAAATAACTCTTTTATGATTGAAAACAACAAAATAATAAAATTAAATTGTAAAAAGAAAACACCTAGTGGAAAAGTCGTTGGACTAACAAATAATACAAGACCACCGGAAGATATATTAAACAAGCTAAAAGAATTCGGGATGACTTCTTTTAAAAAACTAAGTTGTTCCTATAAATATTGTGTAATTGCTACAGGAGAGTTTGACATCTATGCAGATAAAATTAGAGCTAGAGAGTGGGATGATGCGGCTGGTCAAGCAATTGCAGAACATGCTGGGGCATTGGTTACTAATTTAGATGGAAAATCATTTGAATATGGCAAGGAAGATTATAGAAATCCAACTATCTTGATAAGGAGAAGTAAAAATTTAAATGTTTAAAACCATCTCTATAATAGTTATTTCGGTAACCTTGTTTGGTTTAATACTTTTTATAGTAGTAAAAAATTCTATGAAAAAAAGAATTGAATACTACTTAAAATTAAATGAAAAAAAAAAGAAAGATTAAATAATCTTAGACAGCTGGTTGAACTCTTTCTGAGTCATCGATAAAATCTTTTTTGAAATATCGTAACTAAATCCAGATCTAGCTAAAATTCCCATATCCTTTTTGTAGAAAAGTTCTCTATTACTTTCTGGACGCATAGGGCCTATTCTCCTTTTTTTACAAATTTTCATCGCTGACACAAAATCAGGATCTGGTTTTTCATTTTTTATTTTCTCTAAACTTAGCTGAATATTTTTCTGCTCTATCCCTTTATTCTTCAAGGAGTAACTAATTTTATTAAGAGAATAACCTCTACGAAAAAGCATCCTGGCCCTAGAATCGGAATAAAGACTATCGTTTAAAAAATGGCCCTTTTCTAAATTTGAAACTATCTTGTCTATTATTTCAGTTATTATTTCAGTTATTTCTTTTTTTGCTTTGGAGCCTTGAAATTTTTTTAAATATTTTTTTAACAGATAAGTTTTCGTTTGTTGTTTTGAAGGATTGTATTTTTCAATATACGAATAGGCCAAATCTCTTAAATTAGCACTTAAATCTTCAAATTCTTTCTTATTGGATATTGGATCCATTGCTTTTATATTGTACAAGTTTTTATGATCGATAATCTTCTATCATTTTTAACTTATGAAAATATTTACTATATAGCAAATATAGGTGTTATTCCTTGTTGGCTGTTGCTAGCAACTTTGCCTAATCACATAATTACAAAATTTTTTGTTAAATCAGTAATAATTCCGATGTTATTATCCACAGCCTATATTTTTATAACTTACCAGATCTATATAACTGAAAATATTTTTGAAGTTTTTAATCTTTATTTGGGCTTGAATGAACTTTATGCCCTTTTTTCCAACGAAGCATTTCTTCTAATTTTCTGGTTACATTTTTTATCAATAAGTTTATTTGTTGGAAATTGGATTACAAATGACTCTAGAATATATATGGTCTCAAAATTTTTTGTTATTCTTTCGTTAATAATAACTTATTTTACTGGACCGGTAGGTCTTGTTTTTTATTGGTTAATTAGAATTTTTTATTCGAGAAAGATTAATTATTATGAGTAAATCTATGGAATTCTATTTCGACTTTAGCAGTCCCTACTCTTACATTGGTTATAAAGAAATAAGAAAACTAGAAAAAAAAAATTCATTTAAAATTAAATATATGCCTATTTTTTTAGGAGGCTTGCATAATGCGGCCGGAATAACACCTGCGGCATTTGTAAATATTAAATCAAAATATATGATTGAAGACACCAGACTAATTTCTGAAAAAAAAAATATTAAATTTATTTTTAATTCTTATTTTCCTATTAAAACAGTAAGCTTTATGCGTGGTGTTATAATTGCTGAAGAGGATAATTTTGAAAAAATCTATATAGAAAAAATCTTCAACTCTATATGGAAAGATGGTTTGAACATGAACGATCCAGTAGTAATAAATAAAGTATTAAAAAATATAGATTTAAATCCAGAAACATTTTTGGCTAAAGCTAATGATCAAAAAATTAAAGATAAATTAAGAAAACTAACTGATGATGCTTTAAAACAGGGTGTATTTGGAGCTCCAACTTTTCTTGTTAACAAAAAAATTTTTTGGGGACAGGACAGACTCTTCTATGCAATTGACGAGATTAAGAAATGAGAGAAATTAAATCTAATAAAAAAAATCCATTAACAAAAATCTTCATTAA
>CAYFHL010000169.1:0-2669 GCA_964342955.1 uncultured bacterium | reverse complement strand
AATTCAACTTGCAGAATTATATGTTAAAATTGAAGATTATGAAAGAGTTATAGAAGTACTTCAACCATTATATAATAATAACAAAGATAATTTTAATATAGTGTATTATATGTTTATATCATACTCTGCATTAAATAATTTTGAAAAAGAGATAGAAGTTAGCAAAAATATAATTAGATATTTTCCAGAATTAAAATTAGGTTATGAAGCTTTATCAAATGTTTATATAAAAAATAAAAATTATTCTGATGCATTAGAAATTTTAGTTAATGCATCTCATATTTTTGAACATGACAGTTCAATCTATTTATTATTAGCTAATTTATATAATCAATTAAAAAATTATAATCAAGCTAAACTCAATTATTTAGAAGCATTAGATCATGATCCTAATAACAACTTAGCAAAATATTCACTGGCAATCTTATATGAAGAAATTAATGATTATCATAATAGCGATTCATTATTCACTAATATATTAACTGAGGAACAGATTCCAGGCGTATTAAATGATTATGCTTATCTCTTATCAGAACGTAATAATATAACATATCAAAAACTTTATTATGCCCTTGAGTTAGCGAATAAAGCAATTAAATTAGAACCTCAAAATTCTGCATACTTAGATACAATTGGTTGGATATATTTTAAGTTAGGTAAAGAACAATTAGCAAAAAAATATTTAGAAAAAAGTTTAACTATTGATAATAATAATCCTGTAATTTTAGAACATTTAGGAGATGTATACCTGAAACTAGAAGATTATAATATGGCAAAAAATTTGTATATGAAAGCACTAGATTTAAATATAGATAATTCATCTATAAAAGAAAAAATTGAAGGAATTGATGGATAATAAATTATTTATAACTATAGTAATTCCACTATTCAATGAAGAAGAATCCCTTAATCAATTATATAATGAAATTGTAGATAATTTAAAAAAATACAAGAATTGGGAAATAATATTTGTTGATGATGGAAGCGATGATAATTCAAAAAATATTATAGAAAATATTATAAAAAAAAATAATAAAGTTAAACTTTTATGTTTTTATAAAAACTATGGTAAAGCTGATGCGTTATCTGAAGGTTTTAAGCAAGCTCAAGGTAACATCGTAATTACTATGGATGCAGATTTACAAGATGATCCTTCAGAAATACATCGATTGATTAATAAAATTAACGAAGGTTGGGATCTTGTTTCAGGATGGAAAAAAAATAGGAATGATCCAAAATCTAAGACAGTACCATCTAAATTTTTTAATTTTATTACCCGATTTATAACTGGACTAAAAATACATGATTTTAATTGTGGTCTAAAAGCTTATCGTAATAATGTAGTGAAATCAATTGATATTTATGGAGGTCTACACAGATATATTCCAGTTATTGCTTATCAGAAAGGGTTTAAAGTTACAGAGATTGAGGTAAATCATAGAGCAAGAAAATTTGGAAATTCAAAATATGGTGGATATAGATATTTTCATGGTTTTTTTGATTTATTTACAGTTCTATTTACTAGCAAATATTTTAATAGACCATTACATTTTTTTGGTTTCATTGGGATCCTATTGCTAATTTTAGGAATAATTATTAATATTTATTTAACTATTGGTTGGTTTAATGGTATTTGGATTGGGAATAGACCTATTTTTTTTCTAGGGATTTTACTTTTAATCGTTGGTATACAATTTTTTTCTATTGGACTATTAGGAGAATTATTGATTAAAACTTCTGGAAGTAATGAAAAGAAAATTCAATCAATAATATCAAGTAGTCAAGATAAATGAAAATAGCCATTATTTCAGTGGCTCCTCCTTTTCGTGGAGGAATATCAAAGCATACTTCAATATTAATAGAAAAATTATCTGCTACTCATTCAGTAGATTTAATTAATTATTCTCGACAATATCCTGAATTTTTATTTCCAGGGAAATCACAGTATTTAGAAAAAATAGAAATTGAACCAAAAAAATATTGGATAGATTCAATCAATCCAATATCATGGATTAAGACTAGTAACTATTTATCAAATAGAAATTATGATTTAATTATATTTCGTTTTTGGAATCCTTTTTTTACACCAGCACTTGGAACAATTGCAAAAATAATAAAAATTAAATCTAAAAATACAAAAATGATTTCTTTATGTGATAATATTATTCCTCATGAAAAAATATTATTTTCTAATATATTAATTAAATATTTTTTAAAAAGATTAGATGGTCATCTTATTCAATCGAATCAGACTAAAGAAGAATTAGTTAAGATACTCCAAAGACCTATTTATGAAAAATGCTTTCATCCAGTTTATGTAAATTATCCTAAAAAAATAAATAAGGACTTAGCAAGAGAAAAATTAAATTTAAAAGCCAAAAATATAATTTTATATTTTGGCCTCATAAGAGAATATAAGGGCTTTGATATATTGCTGGAAGCTGTATCGATATTGAAAAATTCAATCAAAGATTTTCACCTTTTAGTAGCAGGAGAATGTTACGTAGATGAAAAAGTATATACGAAATTGATTAATAAACTTGAAATTAAGGAATATATTACTTGGCATAACAGATATATACCAGATATAGATGTAAATAAATATTTTTCAGCATCTGATATTTTAGCTCTTCCTTATAGATCAGCATCACAAAGTGGTGTGGCTCAGC
>CAYFHL010000168.1:0-2680 GCA_964342955.1 uncultured bacterium | reverse complement strand
CTTCAACATTGCAATCATCAACATATTTATGAATTGCTTTAATTGTTTCTGACCAAACTGTTGCACCATAATCATTTTTCAAATCATCTCTATCTACTGAAGTTATGACAGCATGTCTTAATTTCATTGATTTTATTGCAAATGCAATTCTTTTAGGTTCATCATTATCAGCTTTATCAGGCTTTCCAGTTTTTACTGAGCAGAAGCCACATGATCTTGTACAAATATCACCTAATATCATCATGGTTGCAGTTTTATTACCCCAACATTCATATATATTAGGACACTTTGCCTCTTCACAAACAGTATTTAACTTTTGAGATTCAACTAATCTTTTTGTATCATTATACTTTTCATTAATGTCTAATTTAATTTTAAGCCAGTCAGGTTTTTTCCTATGCTGATGTTTTGATTGAAGCGACACTATATTACAATCCTATCTTTATTATACCCTTCTAAAACTTCTACAATACGTGAAATAAATTTAGTTCCATAAGCACCATCAATTAATCGATGGTCATATCCTAAAGTTATATACATCATATGCCTAACAACAATACTATCACCAAATTCTGTCTCTTTTACGATAGGCCTCTTTTTAATAGCACCAATAGTAAGTATTGCAACATTAGGTTGATTAATTATGCCCATTCCAAATAAACCACCGAACACCCCAGGGTTCGTAACAGTAAAAGTTGAACCAAATACTTCTTCTGGATTTAAAGAATTATTTCTTGATCTGTTTGCAAGATCATAGCTACTTCTAGCCAATCCTAAAAAATTTTTTTCATCAGCGGAGGAAATTACAGGCACTATAAGATTATTATCTTTCAAAGCAACTGCAATACCCATATTAATATTACGGTGATTAATGATCTTATCATTATCTAATGAAGCATTCATTAGTGGGTAATCTCTTATTGCCTTAATAGTAGCATCAATAATCATAGGAGTATAGGTTAAAGGAACACCTGTATCATTTAAAAATTTGTCTTTAAATGATTTTCTAATTTCTACTAAGTTTGTAACGTCAACTTCAGAAGTTGAATAGACGTGTGGTGAAATTTGAACAGATTGCAACATATGATCAGCTATTTTTTTTCTCATTCTTGACATAGGCTGAACATCATCTGACATTTTTACATTTGTTTGATTACTAAGTTCTTTATCTAATTTAACCTCAGGATTTAAATTTTTATTTTTTATAAATTTAATTATATCCGATTTATTGACTCGTCCATCTTTACCGGTTCCATTAATTAAATCGAGTTCTTTAATAGAAATATTTTCAATTTTTGCAATATTTTTTACTAAAGGAGAATAAAATCTCTTATTTGAATAATCACGAGGTTTAGGTCTATATACAATTTCTTCTTTAATACTTTTTTCTTCAATATCATCTGATGGCTGATCAGAAACATCATTATTATTTTTTTTAGTCTCTTTATTTATATTTATTTTACCACTATCGCTTATCCTAGCAATAACTTCACCTACCGGAATAGTCTCATTTACCTGAGCTATAATCTCAACAACTGTACCAGATGATGGAGATGGTATATCTGAGTCTACTTTATCAGTGGAAATTTCTAAAAGAACTTCATCCTTATTAATTTTATCACCTATGGATTTTTTCCATTCTATTATTGTTCCTTCTGTAATTGATTCACCCATTTTGGGCATAACGACATCAACCATCATTTTAATCCCATATTTTTTGTAATTTAATTTTTGTGATCACGTAACAATTTTTTCATTTCAATGTAATCACTCTCTTCTTTGGCAATCATAGTTCTACAATACTCTTCTAAATAAAGTGAATTGTTTTCTACTAATTTTAATAATTCATAGTACATATCAATTGCTTTTTTTTCATGGTGTAAGCTCTCATTTAGTATATCTACTATTTCATGCTTATGAGTTTCATGTATATTTTTAATATTTAATGGAGGATGACCATCAAGACCAGTAATATGCTCTCCTGCTAAATTAGCATGCTGCAATGATTCAGAGGCTTGCATTCTAAAAAAATCTACTAAGGGTAATCTATTAGGGCCAAAAATCATTAATGAATAGTGTGTATATCTTATTATACCATTTAACTCCAAATCATATATTTTAGATAATAAATTGATTACTTTATTTTTATTCAAGTATTCTCCTTTTTATAATTTAATAACTTACAAGTTCTATTAATGCTTTTTCTATCCAACTAGTTTGTAATAATAATTCATCTTCTAGAACAGAAGAATATGCAACTGGAATATCCTTTGATGCTACTCGCTTAATTGGTGCATCTAAATACTCAAAACCTTTCTCAGAAATTTGAGCTGATATTTCTGCTCCAAAACCATTGGTTAAATTATCTTCATGTGCTATAATTAATCGATTTGTTTTTTTTATAGAACTTAGTATGGTTTCCATATCAAAGGGACAAAGTGTTCTTAAATCTATAATTTCTGTAGAAATCTTTGTATTTTTAGAAGCTTCTATTGATTTTTGAACTATAGCACCCCAAGTTACAATTGTAACGTCTGTTCCAGCTTGGATAACATTAGCTTTACCAAAAGGCATTAAATAGTTTTCATCAGGTTCCAATGCTGTTGAAAATCCTTGTCTATATAAACCCTTATGTTCCATAAATATTACGGGATCATTCATTCTGCAAGCCATTTTCAAT
>CAYFHL010000167.1:0-2682 GCA_964342955.1 uncultured bacterium | reverse complement strand
ACATCTTTTGGCCCAATCAGTAGAGACATCTATTGCGTTAGAAATAATTTTTTTATCCATCGTCAATTTTGGACATTCGTCAAGAACCATTAATATGTCAGAATCTATTTCTTTTTGAATTTTAATACTTTTCTCTGGGCTAAGTAAAAAATTCTTTCCGTCTATATGTGAACTAAATATTGCTCCTTTTTTTTTATCTATTTTATTAAATTTTGATAAAGACATAATTTGAAATCCTCCAGAATCCGTCAGTATTGGTTTTTTCCAATTCATAAAATTATGAAGACCACCAAATTTTTTTAAAATCTCAATTCCTGGTCTAAGAAACAAATGGTAAGTGTTGCCCAAAATTATTTGCGTTCCAGTTTTTAATACATCATCAGGAAAAATGCTTTTTATAGTACCTTGGGTACCAACTGGCATAAAGGCCGGAGTTTCTATTGACCCTCTTGTTGTGTGTATTTTTCCTAATCTATAATTTTTTTTATTTTTTATTAATTCAAAAAAAATTTTTTTTGAATTCATGAAATTTTATTTTGCTAATGAGATGCTAAGAATTTTATCTGGATCCTCAACAGAACCGTTGGGGCCTGAACCTTTTTTTATTTTGTCTACAAATTCCATACCTTTTGTAACTTTTCCAAATACAGTATAATTTCTGTCAAGATGTGGCGCTGATTCAAAACAAATAAAGAATTGACTGTTGGCACTATTTGGATTTGATGATCTCGCCATTGATAAAGTTCCTCTCTGATGAGGAAGGTTGTTAAACTCAGCTTTTAAATCAGGCAAGTTTGAGCCTCCTGTTCCTGCTCTACTGAGATCATAACTATCTTTTTTTGAATTCCCAAATTCTACGTCTCCTGTCTGAGCCATAAATCCATCAATGACTCTGTGGAAAACTACACCATCATATTCTTTGTTTTTTACTAAAGTTTCTATTCTTTTCACGTGTTCCGGTGCCACGTCTGAATATAATTCAATTTCAACTTTTCCATTTTTAAGCTGTAAAATCATTCTTTTCTCCTTTGCTTGCATAGTTGTAGTAAATAGTAAAATAGTAGAAAAAATTAATAAAAAAAATTTTTTCATTTCAATTTTTCATGTATAGCTTTAATTACTGATTTAGATACAAATTTTTTTAAATCTCCCTTTAGATGTGCTATTTCTTTAATAAATTTTGAAGAAATTATTTCATTTTCAATTTCTGACATTAAAAAAACTGTTTCTATTTTTTTATCCAATTTTTTATTCATTCCAGCCAATTGAAATTCATATTCAAAATCGGATACTGCTCTTAGTCCCCTTATAATGATTGTGGCCTTGAATCTTTTACAAAGTTTTACCGTAAGCTCGTCAAAAGATACTGTTTTGATTTTATTTTTATTAAATTTTAAATCATTAAAAAGTGATTTTCTTAAAATATCTATTCTTTCCTCAACAGAGAATAAGTAGTCTTTTTCCGATGAATCTGTTGTAGCTACAATTAATTTATCAACAATTTTTAAAGATTTTTTTATTATATCAATATGCCCGTATGTTATGGGATCAAAAGTTCCTGGGTAAATCGCTATCCTTTGCATTACTCAATATTATCTTCTATCTTAATAGCAGAAACAACCTTTTCTTCACCCGAAAGTTTTATGATTCTAACTCCTTGAGTATTTCTCCCAGCAACTCTTATTTCTTTAACCGGACATCTTATAACTCTGCCTTTGTCTGTTGAAAGTATAATTTCATCATCGTTTGAAACCACAAGTGTAGAAGTAACATTTCCATTTCTCTTTGAGTTAACTATTCCAATTATTCCCTTCCCTCCTCTATTCGTTACCCTAAAATCGGTAAAAGGCGTTCTTTTTCCATATCCATTTTCTGTGATCGAAAGCATGTACTTGTTAATATTTTCTTTTTTTGATCCGTTTTTCTTTATAAGAGCCTCCTTTTGTTTAGTATTATCAACTACAGAAAGAGACATTACATTATCATTTTCTGCCAGATCGATACCTCTAATACCTTTTGAGGATCTTCCTTTAAATAGTCTAAGTTTCTTCGACATAAATCTTATACATTTACCCAATTTAGTGCCAAGAATTATATCTTGATCCTCCTTGCATTTTTCAACACCAACTATTTTGTCATTTTCGTCAAGTTTCATAGCAATCTTGCCGCTTGCATTTATATTAATAAAATCAGCTAAAGAATTTTTTCTAATTTTGCCTTTTGCGGTAGCAAACACTAAAAAAAGTTTTTTCCATTCATCTTCGTTTTCAGGCAGCAACATTGTTGATGTTATTGATTGGTTGGTTTTTAAAGGCAAAAGGTTAAAAAGTGATTTACCTTTTGAATTTAAACTGCCTTTTGGAATTTTCCAGGCTTTTAGCTTATAAGAAAGTCCTTGTGTGGAAAAAAACAAAACTTGACTGTGAGAATTACCGGATAATATTCTAACAACAAAGTCTTCCTCTCTTGTTGTTATTCCAGTTTTCCCTTTGCCTCCCCTTTTTTGAGTCTTAACAGAAGATAGGGAACCGCGTTTAATATAGCCCTGATTTGTAATGTTGATTACAACTGATTCTTTTTGAATTGTTTCTTCAATATTGTAATTAAGAACAGCATCAATAATTTTTGTTCTTCTTTTGACTGAGAATTTTGACTTAATTTCTTCTAATTCTTTAATTATTA
>CAYFHL010000166.1:0-2683 GCA_964342955.1 uncultured bacterium | reverse complement strand
CTGAAGGGGTTTCGTAGGTGAGTATCGTGTCGAGGTGGTAGGATTCGAACCTACGGCCCCCTGCTCCCAAAGCAGGTGCGCTAACCGGACTGCGCCACACCTCGATAATTATTTATTTTTTTTAGTAGTCGTTTTTTTAGCTGTCGTTTTTTTAGCTGTCGTTTTTTTAGCTGTTGTTTTTTTAGTTGTTGTTTTTTTAGTTGCTGTTTTTTTAGTTGCTGTTTTTTTAGTTGCTGTTTTTTTAGCTGTTGTTTTTTTAGTTGTTGTTCTTTTAGCTGTTGTTTTTTTAGCTGTTGTTTTGTCACTAATAGTTTTTTCAATTGTTTCAGGAACTTTTTTTACAACCGTTTTCTTAGCAACTTTTTTTGATAGACTCGATGCATAAATTCCTTTTATGCGATTTCTATTTTTACGATGCTTAATACGAACTTTTTTCATTTTTTTATTCATAAAACTTTTATTTCCTTAAATGCTACTTATATAAATTTATAATATACTGATACTATAAAATTAAGATTAACTTGACCATCATATGAAATAAATTTATAAATATATGAATGCAAAGTTTTAATATATATTAATTATTTTTTATAATTATTATATAAAACAATCATTTTTGGAGTAAAAGATGTATAGAAAACAATTAATTTTATTAATTTTAAATATAAGTTTGTGGGGTGCATATCTCAAAGAAATACCAGTAACAATAAGTCAGCCTGATGGAAGCAAATTCAATTGTTTTGTAACAGGGGATGAATATTATTCGTGGTTGCATGATGCTGATGGCTATACTATAATCCAAAGTCAAGAAGATGGTTTTTATTATTATGCAAATAAGATAGAATCAAAATTAATACCAACATCGATAAAGCCGGGAAACAGCAATCCTGAAAGTCTAAATATTTCAAAATGGATTAAAATTGATAAAGATAGATATTTAGATAAAAGAAAAAAATATTGGGAAAATGTTCAACGACGGGATGCTCCTACAATAGGTACAGTAAATAATCTAAATATATTTATTAGATTTAGTGATGAAAATGAATTCAATTCAACAAGAGCTTACTATAATGCTCCATTCAATGAAGAAAATGGTCCATCTATGTTACATTATTTTGAGGAAGTTTCATATGAGCAGTTGCATGTTTATACACACCATTATCCAGAATGTGAAGACACAACTAACTTATCATATCAAGATCAATATCCAAGATCCTACTATAAAAAATACAATGCCTCATCTAATCCTAATGGTTATGTCGATTGTCCATGGGAGGATGTTTCTAATGGTGGACCTTATAATTGCTATAATTCATCTGAACCAAACTATTTTGATGAGTCAACTTGGGGAGTAAATAGAGAACATACTCTACTAAAAAATGCTGTCGAATATATTGCGCCAGAAGTTCCACTTGAATTAGATATAGATGCGGATAATGATGGATACATTGATAATATTACTTTTCTAGTTTATGGTTCTCCAGAAGGTTGGAGTGATTTATTGTGGCCTCATAGATGGTCTTTGTATACACAAGATGTTTGGATTAATGGAAAAATTGTAGATGCATATAATTTAAATCTTGCTACGGGTGGATATTTTACGGTTGGTGTCCTATGTCATGAATTTTTTCATAGTTTAGGTGCACCTGATTTATATCATTATAATGAGACAGGAGCGCCAGATGCAGTAGGATCGTGGGATGTTATGGAATCAACTCAAGATCCCCCTCAATACATGGGAGCATGGATGAAACATAAATATGGTCATTGGATAGATTGCCCAGAGTTAGATGTATTAGGCACTTATGAAATATTGCCATTATGGCAACCAGCTATGAATTGTTATCGTTTCCCCTCACCATATTCTAATAATGAATTTTTTGTTGTTGAATATAGAGAGAAAGTAGGTATATATGAATCTAATACACCAGGAAACTACTCGGGGCTTTTAGTTTATAGAATTAATGGAAATCTTAATGGTAATGCTCAAGGACCGCCAGATGAAGTATATCTTTATAGACCAGGAGGTACGACAACTAATGAAGGTAATCTTTTAAATGCAATATTTAGTCAGGAGACAGGTCGAACAAAAATTAATGATTCTACAGATCCATCTAGTTTCTTATATGGTGATGAACCTGGGGGATTAAATCTGACTAATATTGGATATCCTGGAGATATCATGGAATTTACTTATTTAAATTTATTTGTGAATGCCTCTTTAGATTCCATATATAATGATGATGACTCTGATGGACAGCTAAATCCGGGTGAATCTGCAAATATAGCTTGCTCCATAAATATGATGAGTGATTTTGTTGATTATATAAATGTTTTAGGCGTTTTATCCACAGAACAAAGTTGGGTAGGGATTGAACAAGATACTATAAATGTTGGACTAGTATTAGGAGATGGAACACCTCAAGGTATTGATTTTCAAATCTCTCTAAATAATATAGATCAATTACAACCAGTATCATTAAAGTTTGAAATAATAGCTGAATTTGAATATGGAGGTAATTTATATAATTATACAGATGTACAGTACTTTAATATAGATCTTACACTAAATCAGATTGGATTTCCATTAACTCTTATGTCAGGAATGAAGGCAAGCCTACTTTTACTAGATATTGATAATAATGGAACTAATGAAATTATTTTTGGTGATGATAATGGGATT
>CAYFHL010000165.1:0-2835 GCA_964342955.1 uncultured bacterium | reverse complement strand
TCATAATTACAAATTTCTTCGATGGTGGCTGTAGTTCAGTTGGTTAGAGCACCGGATTGTGGTTCCGGTTGTCGTGGGTTCGAATCCCATCAGCCACCCAAACATTATTTATTGTTTGTATTTTGTTTCTTATCCGAAATTAAAGATATATTCAAGTATTTTTCTCTACAAAAAACCCATACTCCAATATTTAATGAACCTAAAACTAAATGAAATATTGAATTCAACTCATTAAACACATAAATGTTATATAGACCTATAAATAGATTGAACCAAATCGTCATTTTAATTATTTGTAACCTTTCAGTATTTTCCATTTCAACTCCTCTTGTTATAGTTATTCCCTATGTTAAGATAACATCCTTCAGTGTAATTATTTTTAGTCTACAATCACATAATTATAAATGAGTTCATTATTGAGATATAAATCACAATTTTTAATTTTCAAGAACATCCTAATTGTATTGTTTTTATATATTCTATTATATAGTTGTTCAATGAAAACGACTACAAATGTTCAATCTAGAGAAATAAAAAAATCTTATTATTCAAACGGTAACATTGAATATGAATCTATGTATTTTAACGGCAACTTAGATGGAATAACAAGATACTGGCAATCAGATGGAATTCTACTTTCTGAAGAAGAATTTAGCAATGGTAAAAACCATGGTTTTTTTAAAAAATATTCAAAAAAAGGTGATTTGATTTATTCATGCGAATATTTTTACGGGAAAAAAAATGGATTTGAACGCTGGTATTATAATAATGGTCAAATTAAATCTGAAACTGAATATATTTTGGATAAAAAAATAACCACAATACGATGGGAGGAAGATGGCGATCTCATATATTAAGAATCAATTACCACAACCATATTTTAAACCAATTATTAAAATTGTTTTCTTTATCTAATAAATATTTATTCAAGTCCTTGCTTAATTCTCTAAATACTATTTTAGCTTTTTGTAGTTCTATATCCTTTTGATATTGGAAATAGTTGATTTCATGTTCAAATATTTTTGTTTCAAAATAAAGCACTCTATAATTTAAATCTTTTTTATCAATAATAAATTTAAAGTCAACTGGAATCAATTCTTCAGTTTCATATTGAAAAATATAAATCCTTCCATAGCCTTGTATACTATCTATTTTTTTTTTCTGAATTTTCAATAAAATTGCTTTTTTCTTATCTTGCATGTTTATCCATTTTGTAACTTTCCTTATAAATGCATTATTACCAATTTCAAGATTATATATCTTATCCCATTCTAGATTTGGATCACTGGGATATAAATTAGTGGAAATTATTATAATTATAAAAATTTTATTAAATATCACACTGGAATTTATATATAATAATAGCATTAATCATTATTATACTAAATCCTATTTTATTAAATTTAGTCTATGGCAATTAGAATTATAATTATACTATTCTTATTATTAAACTCATTAAAACCAGCTTGTAATGGCTTTAACTGGTATCATGAAATTAATATAAATGATTGCAATGAAGGCGATATTGCGACCCTTAAAGAGTTTATTAAAAATAGCAACGATAATCTTCAAATAGATATGGACATCAACTTAAATGGCATAATTGATGCTACAGAACTTGGTTGGCAACTATGGGAGGAAGGGAGGTTAATACATTGGATTTGTAAAGATGTTCCATCCCCTTGGTATTTTTATGAATATGATTGTGGACTAAGTGGCAACATTCCTAATAATATTAATAACTTAGATCAAATTATAAAATTAAAAATTCATAATAATGAACTAAGCGGTTATATTCCTAATACAATTTGTGATTTAGAAATAATAAATAAAAATAAATACTGGTTTAATATAGATGGAAATAATCTATGTCCACCTTATCCAGATTGTCTTAATCATAAAAAGATCGATCAAAAAACCGCTGATTGCAAATAAATCAAATTGAAAACTGTACTTATTAATGGGAAAATTCTTCTTTATCTAATCAACTGTTATTAACTTATGAACATGCCATGTATTATACTTTTATTTTATTTATTTGTAATCAGTTGCTCAAAGCAAGACGAAGCAACTTTTGATCTTAAATCTAGGGAGTTCCAACGCACTGAATCAAAAAAATATTCAAAGTTAGTTTCAGATATAGATAATAAACAGAAAAAAAATAGTAATCTAACTAAGAAAAAAAATGAGCCTCTCCCCTCTTTTAGTAAGAAAGAAGCTGGCAGTGGAAATAAAAATAAATCTAATAAAAAAAATAATCAGAAAAAAAATAATGGTTTCTTAAGTTTCTTTTCATTTAATAAAATTGATTTTGAAGAAAAATATAATTCATGTGAGGAATTATTAAAAATAAACAAAACCGTTATTTCAGAGCAAACTAGTAAAATATCTGAACAAGATAATTTAATTAAACAAATAAATGAATTGAAAAACAATATAAATTTGAAAAGTGATTTAGATAAAAACAAACAATTAGAAATCAATGCATTAAAGGCAGAAATCTATAGATTGGAAAAACTTGTAGAAATATTATCATTAGAAATAGAATAATTAATCACTTAATAAAAAAAATCTCTGCATTACTTTGATTATATATATACAAATATCTAACTTACCTATATTGAAAATTATTTATTTAAATAAGTTACTTATACAATCAAGGCAAATTTTTACATAATGTAATTAATGGGGGCATAATGTATTTAACATTTTATCGTTTATTTATGTTTATTTTAATCTTTTCTATGGCTTGCCAGAGCCTATCTATTGAGGAGGATTCTGGAGAATCTGAAATCGTCGTAGATGAAGAAACGGGCATCATCTTATGGGGCGACA
>CAYFHL010000164.1:0-2845 GCA_964342955.1 uncultured bacterium | reverse complement strand
TGCCAATTCATCCAAGACTTTGATTTAATTCCCAGATCGTTTAATGCACCTGCCATAAGAGCGCTTGTAACTTGTTCTCCAGAGGTCAACAAAACATCAAGTTCTCTCTTATTAAATTTTTTTGATATAGATTCAGAATGGGCAATTAAATTGTTAGTGGTTCCAGCCATAGCAGAAACAACTACAATAACCTTGTTTCCACTATCCTGCTCTTTTTTAACAATTTTTGCCGCATGTACAATTCTGTCAATTGAACCCACGGATGTTCCACCAAATTTTAATACTTTCTTTGCCATAGTTAGATTTTATTATAAAATAAATTAAGTTAAAATTAAGTTTAATAAAATATAATAAAGAATTTAATGACTACAATAAATCAAGAAGAAATTCAAAAGTTTTCAAAATTAGCTGACGAATGGTGGGATGCTGATGGCAAGTTCAAACCTTTACATGAGTTTAATCCAGTTAGAATCAAATATATAGTCGATAAGTGCAAATCTCATTTTAAGCTTAAAAAAAAAGACGAAAAACCCCTGTCTGTTTTAAGAGTATTAGATATTGGCTGTGGTGGCGGTCTTATATGCGAGCCTCTGAGTAGGTTGGGTGCAGATGTAACTGGCATTGATGCATCATCTAAAAATATAGAAGTTGCAAAAATCCATGCAAAAAAAAGTGGGTTAAAAATAAAATATTTTAATACGTCTCCTGAAAAGAAAAAAATAAATGAAAAATTTGACGTAATATTAAATTTAGAAGTTGTTGAACATGTAGAAAATCTAGATTTATTTTTAAAATCATCAAGTGATCTACTTAAAAAAAATGGAATTATGTTTATAGCAACAATTAATAGAACCTTTGAATCTTATTTAAAAGCAATCATAGGCGCAGAGTATTTATTAAGATGGTTACCAATTGGAACTCACAACTGGGAAAAATTTCTTAAACCAGAAGAAATAGAGGAGAAGTTAGTAAAATTGAAATTGAATAAGTTGGACTTAAATGGGCTAACTTTTAATTTTATATCTAGTGATTGGAAATTGAGCAAAAATTGCTCTGTAAATTACATAATTGTTGCTAAAAAAAACTAATTATCCTCTCTTTTATCTAGCCAGGGAATAGTTGTGAGCTCTATGCCTTCTTCTTTTAGCTCTTCTGTTTCTTCTTCTGTAGCGTTTCCATAAATATTTTTATTTTTTCTTTTATCGTAATATATATTTCTTACTTCCCTAGGAAAATTTTTTCCAACATATTCGAAGTTTTTTTCAACAAAATCTCTCATTTTTAACAAATCATTTCGAACCTTTTTAATATGTTTTGATGATTCTGTATTTCCATTGTCTTGTTCTTTATTCAAAACATTAGGAGACATAATTGATTTTTCAATTGTCCGTGTGTTGCAAAAAGCACATTCGATCATTTTTTTTGATTTTAATTTTTCAAATTCTTTGGAATCCGAAAACCAACTTTCAAATTCGTGTTTATTTTTACATTTTAAATTATATTTAATCATTAGTTTCTGTAATCTGCATTAATGTTTACATAATCATTGGTGAGATCACAAGTGTAACACTCGTAGGAAGCTTGTCCTAATTTGAGGTTAACCTCAACTATTATTGAATCCCATTCCATATATTCCTTTAGTTTTGCCTCGTTATATTCTTCTGAAACTTTTCCTTTCTCAGCAACTTTTAAATCTCCAAATTTTATTTCGATCTTTTCTGGTGAAACTTTTTCTCCAGATTTTCCAATTGCCATAACTATTCTTCCCCAATTTGGATCTTCACCTGCCATTGCGGTCTTGAAAAGTGGAGAGTTGGCTATTGAAAAAGCTACACTCTTTGCCATCTGCTGAGATCTGGCGTTTACAACTCTAACGGTTATAAATTTTTTTGCACCTTCACCATCGCTTACAATTTGTTTTGCCAAGTTAAGTAACAATCTTTGAAGAGCCTTTTCAAAGTCTTTTAATTTTGGGTCCAATACATTGTAAATTTTTCCAGTTTTAACTTTATTTGTAGAAAAAATTGCAACCATATCATTAGTTGAAGTATCACTATCAACTGTAACTGCATTAAAAGAATTAGTAACGGCTCTTTTCAAAAGACCTTTTAAATAAACTGATGGAATGTCTGCGTCTGTAAAAACAAACGCTAACATAGTTGCCATATTTGGAGCAATCATGCCTGATCCTTTTGCAATCGCAGAAAGCCTTATGTCCTTATTCCAAAGTCTACATTCTTCGTAAGCAAGTTTTGGTCTGGTATCAGTTGTCATAATAGACGAAGCTGCTTTAAACCATAGGAACTTATTTTGTTTATCCCTTAATTTGTCAACCAAATTTGGTATGTTTCCTTTAATCTGTTGAGTTGGAAATTTTTCACCAATCACTCCTGTTGAAGCAAATAAAATTTCATTTGGCTTGACCACGTTGGTTGTGCCGTCTTCTTTTTGAGCTTCTTTTAAAGTTAAATTTTTAGCCAAAGCTTTAGATATATTTTGAAGTCCTTCTTGACCACTTGATCCCGTAAATGTATTTGCATTCTTTGTATTTACAAGTAGAGCTTTTATAAACTTCTTTCTTATATTTCTGTTCCAAGTTATAGACTCAGAGCAAATCGAATTACTTGTGTATATGGCCGCATAGTTAGCGCCATCTTTAAAATAAAAAAGACATAAATCATCTCTACCGCTCCCATACAAATCGGCAGAAATAGCAGAAATTTCTAAGCCGTCGATCTCTTGGAGTTGTTGAAATTCCCCCATTTTTGACAATTTGGGTTTGTCTTTTAAAAAATTTTTCAGGTTTATTGTCATGTTAATATCTCAATTTATCACTATATAATAT
>CAYFHL010000163.1:0-2964 GCA_964342955.1 uncultured bacterium | reverse complement strand
TTACTCAACAATCTCTGTTACAACACCAGCCCCGACCGTATGTCCACCTTCACGAATTGCAAACCTTAATTCTTTTTCCATTGCAATTGGCGTTATTAGCTCTATACGCAAATTCACATTGTCTCCCGGCATCACCATCTCTGTTCCTTCAGGCAATATAATGGATCCAGTAACATCTGTTGTTCTAAAGTAAAACTGAGGCCTATATCCTTTGAAAAAAGGCGTGTGCCTACCACCCTCCTCTTTCTTCAAAACATATACTTCAGCCATAAACTTTGTATGCGGCTTAATTGATCCTGGCTTAGCAATTACCATGCCACGAGCTATATCATTCTTATCTACACCCCTTAAAAGCAAGCCCGCATTATCTCCAGCTTCACCTGTATCTAATATTTTTCTAAACATCTCAACACCTGTACATACCGTCTTAATATCGGAACCCATACCTACTAATTCTAAACTTTCACCAACCTTTACCACACCAGACTCAATCCTACCTGTCGCAACTGTACCCCTGCCTGTAATGGAAAAAACATCTTCAATTGGCATCAAAAATGGCTTATCTACCGCTCGCTCAGGAGTAGGAATAAATGAATCAACATGATCCATTAGCTCTTTAACCTTTGTCTGAGCATCAGCATCACCTTCAAGAGCTTTCAAACCAGACCCTTGAATAATAGGAGTGTCATCACCTGGAAAACCATATTCAGTCAGCAACTCTCTAAGCTCCATCTCAACCAGCTCTAAAAGCTCAGGATCATCAACTTGATCACATTTATTCATAAATACAACTATTGAAGGCACATTAACCTGTTTAGCTAAAAGTAAATGCTCTCTAGTTTGCTGCATAGGTCCGTCAGTTGCGGCTACAACCAAAATAGCTCCATCCATTTGAGCCGCACCCGTAATCATATTCTTAATATAATCCGCGTGACCAGGACAATCAACATGAGCATAGTGCCTTTTTTCAGTTTCATATTCAATATGAGCAGTATTAATTGTAATACCTCTTTCCTTCTCCTCAGGAGCATTATCAATTTGATCAAACTCCATCTGCTCAGCTAAACCCGCTGCAGCCAAAGTTTTTGAAATTGCCGCAGTTAAAGTTGTTTTACCATGATCAACATGACCAATCGTTCCCACATTTACGTGAGGCTTATTTCTTTCAAATTTTTGCTTAGACATGAAAACATATCTCCTTATTTAAGTTAAACTTGCTCTATATTGTAGTTTTACCATGAAATTTTTCTAAAATTTCATCAACAATTCCCTTTGGAGCTGGTAAATATTTAGAAAATTGCATTGTAAAAACAGCTCGACCTTGAGTCATTGATCGCAATTCTGTCGCATAACCAAACATCTCAGACAAAGGAACTTCAGAATCCAGGACCGTTGCTCCATTCCTAGGATTCATACCTTTAACATTTCCCCGTCTTGATGTCACATCACCCATAACAGAACCCAAATAATCTTCTGGTACAACAATTTCAAGAGACATCATCGGCTCTAATAATGTAGGAGATGCCTTTCTTGCAGCTTCTTTCATAGCCATAGATCCTGCTATTTTAAATGCCATCTCACTAGAATCAACATCGTGAAACGAACCATCTAAAAGTGTCATTTTAATATTTTCAAGAGGATATCCAGCAATAACACCATTTTTCATAGCATCAAATGCCCCCGATTTAACAGCGGGGATATACTCTTTTGGAATCTTTCCACCTACAATCTTATTAATAAACTCAAAGCCTCCTTCAGATTCTAAAGGCTCAATAGCTACAACTACATGAGCATATTGCCCTCTACCACCTGATTGTCGGACAAATTTGACCTCATGATCAACCTTTGTTGTTATACATTCTTTGTATGCAACCTGAGGAGTACCTACATTGACAAGCACATTAAATTCTCGTTTTAGCCTATCGACTATTACATCTAAATGCAGCTCACCCATTCCAGAGATAACAGTTTGACCCGAATCCTCATCATTAAACAATTTAAAAGTAGGATCCTCTTCAGAAAGCTTCATTAATGATTTAGATAAATTATCTTGATCTTTTTTAGTTTTTGGTTCTACAGTAATTGAAATAACTGGCTCAGGGAATTCCATAGTTTCCAATAAGATTGGATTTTTAATATCACAAAGCGTATGCCCTGTTTTAGTATTTTTTAAACCAACAACCGCTGCAATTTCACCTGTGGAGACTGAGTTTCTTTCCTCCCTTTTATTAGAATGCATCAACATTAACCTTCCTATACGCTCTTTATCACCCGTATTTGGATTTAAAATACTTTCACCAGTAGAAATTTTTCCTGAATAAACACGAAAGAAAGTCAATCTTCCTACATATGGATCTGTCATAATTTTAAAAGCAAGAGCACTAAAAGGCTTAGAATCATCAGGTTCTCTTTTCAATGGCAATGATGAATCTCTAACCTCACAACCCTCAACTGATCCAACATCAAGCGGAGAAGGTAAAAAATCAATAACCCCATCCAATGTTCTCTGAACACCTTTGTTTTTAAATGCTGAGCCACAAAGGACAGGCACCATAGATCCATCCAAGGTTGCCTTTCTAACTGCTAATTTAATTTCATCAGGAAGAATTTCCTTACCATCTACATATTTAGTTAACAAATCTTCATCATAGGATGCCACTTCCTCAAGCAGATGTTTCCTCCATTTTTCAGCATCATCTTTTAAATCTAAAGGAATCTCACTATATTCAAAGCTTGAACCATCATCACTAGTATATAGAATTGCTTCCATTTTTATCAAATCTATCAAACCAGTAAACATATCACCTGAACCAATTGGCAAAACTATTGGAACAGGGTTTGTATTAAACCTCTCCTTAATCATTTTAATTACGTTAAAAAAACTAGCCCCTGTTCTATCCATCTTATTAACAAAAGCAATTCTAGGAACTTTATATTTATCTGCTTGTCTCCATACTGTCTCTG
>CAYFHL010000162.1:0-2966 GCA_964342955.1 uncultured bacterium | reverse complement strand
AGAATTTCTTATTTTAAAGAAAAATCTAAATTAGATGAAGGCTGGATAAACGGAGGTTTTTTTGTAATTGAACCAGAATTTTTACGTTTTATTAAAGGCGATAAAACTTTTTTAGAAAAAGAGCCATTGGAAAGGGTTTGCAAAAAAAAAAAATTGATAGCCTTTAAGCATAATGGTTTCTGGCAATGTGTTGATACGAAGAGAGATTTAGAAAAGTTAAAAAAATTTCCTAATAAAAATTTTGAATAAAAAAATTCTAATAATTGGTGGAACCGGCTTCATTGGTTATCACTTAGCCAAAAGATGTATAAAGAAAGGGTGGAATGTCACTAGCATATCTACTCATAAACCTAAAAAGATTAGGTTCATTTCGAAAGTAAAATATGTTGTTTGTGATATTACAAAAAAAGAAAAATTAGAAAAAAAAATAAGTAAAAAATTTAATTTCGTTGTAAATTTGGGTGGTTATGTTGACCATTCTAATAAAAAGAAAACTTTTAAAAGTCATTTTTTAGGAGTTAAAAATTTGGCAAGTATTCTTTCAAGCAAGTCTATACAATCATTTATTCAGATAGGGAGTGGCGGCGAGTATGGAAAGTCTAGATCTCCACATAAAGAAACCTACAAAGGCAAACCTCTGTCAGTTTATTACAAAGCAAAATTATCAGCTACTTCACACTTGTTAAAACTTAGTAAAACAAAAAAGTTTCCAGTAACAATTTTAAGATTATATCAAGCCTATGGACCAAGACAGGATTTTAATAGATTTATTCCGATTATAATCAAAAGTTGCTTAAAAAATGAAAGGTTTCCTTGCTCAGAGGGAAAACAGTTTAGAGACTTCATTTTTGTGGACGATGTTGTTGAGGCTATAGTTAAATCTTTAAAGAGTAATAAGGCTAAAGGGCAAATATTTAATATTGGATCAGGTAAACCATTAAAAATTAAGTATATTATAGAAAAAATAAATAAAAAAATTAAAAAAGGTTATCCTTTATACGGAAAAGTTAAATTAAGAAAAGACGAAGAAATAAAAACTTTTCCAAGCATAAAGAAGGCAAAAAAGTTGATAGATTGGAAACCCAAAGTATCCTTTCAAAATGGCCTACAAAAAACCATAAATTTCTACAATAGTCGAGTATAACAATAATAATTGATAATATGATAAACAAATTTAACTTCAAAAATATTCTTATAACAGGCGGAGCTGGCTTTCTGGGATCTAGTTTAATTCAGCATATTTCTAAAAACTTTAAATACAACAAAATCATATCAATAGACAATTACTCAAGCGGTACTAAAAATAATCATATAAAAAGAAAAAATATTAAATATTTTAATTTAGATTGTAGAGATATTTTCAAAAATAAAGAGCTTTTAAAATACAAACCTAATTTTGTATTTCATTTTGGAGAATTTTCAAGGGTCGTACCTAGTTTTGACATTAAGAAAAAATGCTTAGATTACAACATATCCGGAACTTTAAATGTAGTTAAGTATGCACTGAATAAAAGATCCAAGTTAATTTATTCGGCTACTTCCATGCAATTAGGAAAAAAAAATAATGAAAATCTCTCTCCTTATGCTTGGTCTAAATCAAAAAATGTAGAACTTATTAAAAATTTTTCTAAATGGTATAATTTGAATTATTCTTTAGCTTACTTTTTCAATGTATATGGAAAAAAACAAATTCGTTCAGGAGCAATGGCATCAGTTATCGGAGTATTTGAAAGACAATATAGGAAGAGACAAAGCTTAACAGTCGTAAAACCTGGTATACAAAAAAGAGATTTTACTCACATAGATGATGTGATTAATGGCACCATCTTGTGTGCAACAAAAGGAAAAAAAAAGGCATACTATATTGGTTCAGGAAAAGCTTACTCTGTTATTAAGGTAGCAAAAAAATTCAAAAAAAAAATCAAGTATGTTGTAAAAAGACCAGGTGAAAAGTTTACTGGAAAAGCCAATTTAAACTTAGCAAGAAAAGAATTAGGGTACAGACCAAAAAAGGATTTACTAAATTATATAAATAATTTTGTTAAATATAACAATTAATTTTTATTTTTTAATTCTTTTAAACCAATTAGAATTGCCATGAGAAAAAAAATAAAGGCAGCATTTGAGGTGGAAAAAAAACTCCCAGAACTTCTAAAAGGAAAAAATTCTATTACTAAAGAGAAAAGGAATGGATAATAAAAAAAATCAAATCTGTTGCCATATTTTTTGAAAATTTTTATTAATAAGAGAAGTAACGCAAACATTATTATAGCCAGTCCAACGAAACCTGTATCATTTAATATTTCCAAATAAAAGTTGTGTGGATGATTTTCACATACTCTATTTGGCAAATAAACTATTTCCCAACAACTATTTCTAAAAGATTTTATTCCCCTACCTATTATAGGATTATCGCCAATAATATCTAAAGCTGTGATATAAAGCTGAGTATAACCAGTCCTATAGTGATAAATTTCATAATTGCTTTTATTGTTCCAAGCATCAGTTTCGTGAAATTTTTTTTTGCTCCCTTTATACTTTCTTAACTCTGGATAATCTCTTTTAAGTTCACTTATAATTTTTGCTGGTTCTGGCATACCACCCAAAAATCTTAAATAATTTATCTGCATACTTTTGATATTGCCTACTGAGAATGCAAATGTTCCAATTATAATCAGTAAAGCCAATACAAGTTGAAGGGTATATTTTATTTTTTTAAAACTAAAAACGAGAGACAACAAAATGATAAAAAATAGAAACATTATAGTAGGCATTCTATTTCCTGATAAAAGAATACCTAAAAAACAGATAATTAGTGCCAAAAATGCGACAATAATTTTGTGATAATTTTTTTTTAAAAAGAAAGGGATAACAAAAATTCCTAGAACGGAAAATCTTTGGATATAGCCTCCCGCAATAAACTCACTTCCAAAAAAACTAGATCTTCGATGTTCTCCAGTCTCCCA
>CAYFHL010000161.1:0-2982 GCA_964342955.1 uncultured bacterium | reverse complement strand
GGTAGTAATTTGGTAGAATTTTTATTGAAAAAAAAATATTTTGTTATAAATATTGATAAATCAAGTTATTCAGCAAATCCTTATAATGTAGGAAAATTTAAAAAATATAAGAATTATTTATTTTTTAAATTAGATATTAATAATAAAAATAAACTTGCAAATATACTTAAAAGATATAAGCCCTCAGGTGTAATAAATTTAGCTGCAGAAACTCATGTGGATAGATCGATAGATAATCCAAAAAATTTTTTAAAATCAAATGTTTTTGGAGTTTATAGTCTTTTAGAATCAATTAAAAATTTTGAGAAGAAAAACAAAAAAAAAATTAAGTTATTACATGTTTCTACCGATGAGGTGTATGGAGATATTCCAAGAAATGTTTCTGCAAGCGAAAAATTTAATTACAACCCAAGTTCTCCGTACTCTGCCTCAAAAGCTGCGGCTGACCAATTAATAAAATCCTACAATAGAACTTATAAACTCAAAACTGTTGTAGCAAACCCATGTAATAATTATGGTCCTAACCAATTTCCTGAAAAGTTCATCCCAAAAATAATATTTAATATATTATACAATAAACCTTTGCCTATATATGGATCAGGTACAAATATTAGAGAATGGATTTACGTAAAAGATACATGTGAAGCATTAATTAAAATATTTTTAAAAGGAAAAAGCGGAGAAAATTATAATATAGGATCTGGAATTAAATTAACAAATATTAAAATAGCAAAAATACTTTTATCTATAGCAAAAAAAAATAGAGTCAAAATTGGAAATAAAAGTAAAATTATATTTGTTAAAGATAGACCCGGACATGATAAAATGTATTCATTAAATTCTAATAAAATCAAAAATTTAATCAAATGGAAACGTAAACATTCAATTTCCCAAGGTTTAATTAAAACTTTTAAATGGTATCTAAATAATACAAGCTATTTTAAAAAAATTTCAAAAAAGAATATTTCAAAAAGATTTGGCTTAAAGATATAAATTATTTTAGTTTAAATCTTTTCTAATATCATAAAAAATCATCGGTAGAGTTTTGTATTTTGTATTTTTCCTAAACCAGTAGCATAGAAATCTTTCTGCTAAAAATCCGTATATCCTTTTTAAATCGTAACCTTTTAAATTCTTAAAACCAAATAAATCCTCGCATCTTTCTAGCCAGGGAAAAATAACATCGTAATATGATTTGAGTATTTTTTTTGATTTGCATATGAACATATTTTGTGGATTAAATTCTGAATTAGTCCTTACAAATTCTCTAAAACCTTCTCTATTTTCTTCATCTAATAAATCTATTGCGCGATCTAAATTATTTTCACCATGCATGATATCAAAATGAAAATTTATATTAACTTTTTTGTTTGGAAAAAATAATGTTGGATTTTTTAAAACTAAAAAAAAATTCTTTTTTAAAAATTTAATTATTTTTTTTTCTATTTGAAATGATTCTAGTAAAATTACATCAAATTCATCAAATTCGGGAGGTATTTTTTTTAATACTATTGAATTTAAATTGTTTATATCTAAATTTTTAAGATTTTTATGTTCTGTTGTAAAAAATTTTCTGTATTGGCAAAAACCAATCCAGTTTTCACCGAGTTTATCCAGATGATTTTTCCACAACCAATAGTGAAATGTATATTCACCGTAATTTTCATTTTTTTTAGAGATGTTTTTTCCTGTATTATCTTTCATCCATTCACTTGAAAAACTCTTTTTGCCCAAACCAACCGGGATATAGCCTAAATTTTTTATAAAATCTAAGTGATTTGGTTCCATTGAAATACAAAACATTTCTATGTTTTTCATTTTTTTAATTTAGCAACTTATCCAGTTCATTTACAGAGACTTCTATTCTGCCCTGTTGAACAGAAGTTTGATTATTGATTGGTTTTTTTTCAATAAAATTAGTTTTCAAATTTAATTTTTTACCAAGATTTTCAATTATTTTTCCAGTTTTAGACGTTCTTAATTCTGATACCCTGGTATTTTCCTTGCAAAAAATAATATTAGCAAAACCTGCTCCGTGAAGACCAATTATGTGCTGTGCTGATGCAAACATACTTATTTGATCAATAAAACTATACTCAGATAATCTGATCGGTACAAAATCCCTTTTTTTTAAATAATTTTTTATTTCATCTTCATTTGATAAACTTCTGTACTCAGGATCACTGTTAAAACGAGAGTCGCTTCGATCAATAAAAATTCTCTTTGGAAAGTCTTTATTGTTTATTAATTTTTCAGAAAATTCATTTTTCAACCATTTTAAAATCCAATTTGGTAAATTTTGGGATTCTTTATGTGAGTTTTTTTTTATAAAAGGATGATCTGTTACGATTAAAAAATCTGAAGAAATATGCCTATATTCTTTACTAGATAAAATATTATTTTTAGAAAAGTTTAATTTTTCTAAAGTCTCCATTTGAAAAGGCCTAGTATTATCTGGAACAAGAAGAAAGTTTATATCGTTTTTATTTATAATCTTTTCTGAAAGCTTTATTCTTGGTAAAACATCAAATAACCAATGCCAATAATTATCATTCCCTCCACCACCTGTTAATAAGGATAATACATTTCCTTTTATTTTTTTTATTTTTCTTGGTGTTCCAATTTTTAAAACTATATTATTTTGTATTTCCGAATTATTATTATTTATTAGCTGAAATGAAGGTCCTTTTATCAAAATATTATTTATTATAACTGCGGTATTATGTATTCTATCTGTATATAGTCTTGATTTCTCAATTTTAAATACTGAGTAGTGTTTGTCATCAATTTTAATATCACTTGATTTAATCTCTTTAAAGGATCGATAATCAGAATACTTTTTTATATGTCCGTATAAAATAAAAAATAAACCATATGATATTTGTCTTAAATATTTGACTAATTTTTTTTTAATACTGATCATTATATGGTAGCGGGGAGTGGATTCGAACCACCGACCCCAGGCTTATGAGTCCTGTGCTC
>CAYFHL010000160.1:0-2985 GCA_964342955.1 uncultured bacterium | reverse complement strand
AAGCCATTTACTGTTATTTGTCCTCAATAAAAACTATTGAAGACTATGTAATTTATTAACATTTTCAGTATTAGTTACCATACTTTTAGTTACGATCCTTGATTAGATATTTATATTACTTTTACTATAGATCCAAAGAGCTGAGTGGTTGTAGCTTTTTGGTAAATATGTAATTTTATTCCATTTAAATTGTTTTTCAAATATATCAATATTTTTTTTATTATGATGAAATAAATAATCCGTAATTATAATAATATTAATATTTTTTAGTTTATTTAAGGCGTTTATATCAAGATCAAGCCAGTGTGTTTTATTTTCTTTTTTGTATGATATATATTTGTTACGATTAGCACTGTACATTAAATAATCTCGATAGCTTATATCACTAATAGTTATAGGGAAAAATCCATAATCTATTCCTATGATTAAACTTTGATCATATAGTTTATTTGTTTTTAATAAATCATGAATATAATCAAGGTGATTATTATGATTTTTAATTGGGCTAAAAGTTTGATTTTGATTATAAATGTTATTTATGTTTTTGTCACTTAACATTTTTACTTCTTTGAAATAAATTGAATATGATAATAAGGCAATTGTTAGGAATGAAAGAACTAGTAGCCTATGATAATATTTTTTGTAATTATCCCTTTCCATTTTATCAAAGAAAAAGATGATTGGAAATATTATAGCAAAACCAAGTTGTTCCAAATAGTATTTTGATTCATATATTGGTGCATTTGAGCTTTGATGTATAAGATGATAAGACAATAATATAGCTAAAAAATAAAAGAAAGTTTTTATTTCTTTGTTTAATATTAGATAAATACAAAATAGTAATGGAATTAAAGTATACATTTCTAATATATTAAATGAATTACCCAAAATACTTAAGTGAGATAAACTATTTGTAAAAATATTACTAAATTTAATTGTATTGATACTATTAGTTGAAGGTGTTCCCTTTAAAATTGGTATTAAAATATATGGTAGTATTAATAATATAGGGAGTGCATTTGTAATGAGTTTTTTTATTTTATCAATTAAATCAATTTTATGATTATTATAGAATAAAATCGAATATATGAATGCAACCAAATATGCAGCAATATTTGTAAACCTAAATAATACAAATATTGAGATAATTAAAAATAGATATTTAGGCCTAATTTTTTTATAATAAATCTCAATTAAGACTACTGTATAACAAATATAGCTATACATAGCTTGATCAAAGTAAATCATATAATGTCCAATTATTGGAATTGAACAGATTGCAAGTGATATTAATATGGATGATATAAAAGAGAGTTTTAATCGATTAATAATATAAGTTATAAAAATAATATGTACGAACATAACAGAAATTTTTATACTAATACTCTTTACTCCTAGAATTAACATTGTTAAGCTTGGGAAAAAATAATTTAAAGGAGGATGAATACTAGAATCAATTTTGAATATAATTAGGATCAATTTTATAAAAAATATAAAAAATAAAAATATTATTAATAATTTTTTTTGATTTAGCTTATTAAACATCCATAAAAATAATAAAATAGTGATAATCCACTGTACGCCAAGTAATGATCTTACAATGAATGCATATGGTAAAGATAAAAAAATAGATGGAATGACTGTAATATTATCAATATCTAATAGATTGTGTATATAAATAAAACTTTTTATTGAGTAATAAATCTCATCAGAGTATAGATTCAAATTAGTGAGGTAATTAGAGATAATATATATCAATAAAAGATTTATAATATATATAGAATGGTGATGAATTTTAATTATTAGTGTTTCATTTTTAAAAATATTGTATAATATATAAGAACTCAATAAAGGCAAAATTAAATATGCTATAAAGTAGAATAAATCTATATAGTTATTTATCGGATTGAAGTCTATTTGAAAAGAGACACCACCATTAAAAAATATGGATGAAAAAAAAATGATTAGTAAAATTAATTTCCCAATATTGAATTCAATAATTAATTCTTTATTATTGAAAAAATGGAATTGATCTTTTATTTTATTCATACATTATAATAGCTTATATTTTTTAATGTTGTCATAATAGCATCAATTTTGAAATTATTTTTTTTTAAAAATTTCAAATATTGACTGATTTTGTAAGTCTGTTGCCATCTACTAGGACAAACCATGCATTTTTTAAAATTATTTAGTGTTTGAATATTTTCTTGATCAATTGGTAACCTTGAATTTGTATCAATCCAAACCCAATTTAGTTTATTAATATAATTTTTGACAGTATCTATACTTTCATCTTCAGAATATCTAATTGCTATATTTTTTTCACCTTGTCTAGAAGCTACATATATATAAGGGAATTCAACATCTAAAAGGAAGTAACTTGTTATATAAGGTCGTTGCTTAATAAGTTTTAATACAGTATTTTCAATTCCAGCTTCTTTAATATTTAATACTAAAGTACCATGTTTATATTCATCTATATAGTTAATGAAGGATTCTCCTTTAACAAAAGGTTCGTGATTTAGAATCAATTTACTTCCATTAGATCTTATATCAATTTCTACCCCATATGATTTTTTTATTTTTTTTAATTCATTAATTGAATTAATTCTATGAATGATATATTCCATTTTTTTATGTTTTTAATTTTTGTTTTAATTTTAAAATATAAAACAAAGTTCTTTTAATTAATTTATATTTACCAAAGAAGGTACCTCCCCCTTTAGATTTGCCATGTTCACGCTTGCCAAAGTTAACAGGGAAATCAAAAATTATCATATTATTTATTTTTGCTTTATAAAGTAAAAATAAATCGAATGAAAAATCATTAGGCGGGTTTGATAATTTATTTAAAAAACTTCTATGAAACATTTTAGGCTGTGCATTAATATCCCAAATTTTTACTTTTAATATAAACCAAACGATTACACTCATAAAGAAAGTAAAAAATGAATCAAAATAATTTCGCCCTAAGCGCTTACC
>CAYFHL010000159.1:0-2986 GCA_964342955.1 uncultured bacterium | reverse complement strand
TCAACTGATGAGTTTATCCATTCCTTTGAAATGAACATGGTAGCCTCTTTCTGTATCCAGAGGAATTTTTTCTCCAAGTTGGTCAGTTAATTTTTTTGAAAAAGCTCCACAAGCAACTACTGATTTTTCAAATTTATATTCTTTTTTTTCAGTTTTAATTAATGTTTCATTTTCATTCAATTGTTTTAAAGATTTTACATCTTCTTTAATAAATTTTCCTCCTTTTGCTACGAATAGTTCAAATATCTTTTTTAATATACCGTGAGGATCTCTAGCATGATAAGCATAGTCGTAGTAACAACCTCCGGAAAAAACAGGTTTTAAATTTGGTTCTAGTTCTAAAATTTCCTTTACGCTTAATATTTTTTGTTTTACTCCCAAATCATTTCTAACTTTAATTTCCAACTCTCTGCTCTTAATGTTTTTATTGGTCCAAACATAAATAATTCCTTTCTGATCTAATAAGTTATTAGTATCAATTTCCTGAAAAATCTCTTCGTAGGCATTCATAGATAAGTTTAAAATTTGATTCATATACTTTGCTGTATGCAACATTGATTTTTTGTTACAATTCTTTAGATAATAAAATATCCAAGGTAACATTTTTGGAACATAGCCCCATTTTAACGCCAGAGGACCAGAAGAACTAAAAAGCATCTTGGGAACATCGTACAAAACATCGGGCCTATTTAGTTGTAAAACAGCGTATGGAGAGAAATGTCCGGCATTTCCGTAGGACGCCATCATTCCTGGTTCGCCACGATCAAATATTGTTGTTGGAATGTTTTTTTTTAAAAGCTGAAGACCAATACAAACTCCTTGTATACCAGCTCCGATGATTCCAACCGAAGAACAATTCACTTTAGACATAACACCGTTCTAAATTAAAACTCCAATGATTTAAATGTTTCGGATTGTACTGCTTTTAGTTAGTTGCTAGCAACTATTTTTGGACGGCCTTTTTTAGATTTTTCTTTTTCCTTAGATTCTTTAGACTCTATTGACTCTAGTTTAAATTCATCTTGTGCTGCTTCCAGGCTCGTACTTTCTGTCTTTTTAAGATATCCGTTAATATCTGCGCCTTCTTCTGTTTTTAAACTTTCGCTAAATAAAATATCACCCTTCACTACTGCGGTACTACCTATTACGATAGTTTTTGCTACAATCTTGCCTTCCAAGTGGCCATATATTTCTATTTTGTCTGTTTCTACAGGTCCTACAATAGAGCCAGTTTCTTTTATAATTAAATCGTTAGTGTACACAGCGCCTTTAATTAATCCTGCTACATCTATAGCACCAGAAGTTCTAAGCGTGCCCTCTAAAGAAAAAGTTTCACTAATCAAAGACCTTCCGCTATCATTAAGCGGTCTAGGTACATTAGGTTTTTTGTTTCCAAACATGAGTGTATTTCAGCAAATTATCCACAGGAATGCAACTACTGAATTTATTATTTTTTATAAAAACAAGAAAATATGCGATTATTGGTTGTATACATCAACCTATAGGTTCGTCTTTATGTATTTTGCAACTCATTACTATGCCCAAACCGAACATCATAGCCATCATTGAAGATCCACCGTAGGAAAGGATTGGTAGTGGGGCGCCCACAATGGGTATTAAACCTAGCACCATTCCCATGTTCACAGCAACATATATAAAAAAAGCTGTTGCAAAACTGTAACAATATAGTTTTCCAAAAGTATCTCTGACCAAATTTCCTACGTTAATTATTCTCCAAGTAATTAAAATATAAAGTGTTAAAACGAAACAAGAACCAAAAAAACCAAATTCTTCAGAAAATAGTGTAAATATAAAGTCAGTATGCTTTTCTGGTAAATAATCTAAATAACTTTGTGACCCATTCAGAAAACCTTTTCCAAATAATCCTCCAGAACCGATGGCTATTTTAGATTGGGTAATTTGATATCCGGCGCCAAGAGGGTCTCTACTTGGGTCTAAAAAAGTTAGGATTCTAGCTTTTTGGTAAGGCTTTAAAAAAGAAATTGCAATTGGTGTAATTGATAAAAAAATTGCTGCGAGATAAGCAAAAAATTTCATTTGTACTCCGGCAAGCCAAATCACAACTGTTCCTCCTGCTGCAATTAAAAAAGCTGTTCCAAGATCTGGCTGTGTGAGTACTAAAATAACCGGAACGCTTAAAGCAACAAGAGGACTTAATAAAAATTTTAGTCTATTAACATCGCCTGATGAAATTCTATGATAATATTTTGCCAGAAATAAAATCAAACCTACTTTCATTAATTCTGAAGGCTGTAAATTAAGAAAATAAAGACTCAACCATCTTTGTGAGCCAGAAGAAGTTAAACCGAAGTACTTTACTAAAATCAATAGTGTAAGAATTCCTAAATAAATAACAATGCTCCAATTGTACCAAAAATTTGTTCGGAAAAATGAAACTGTAATAAATAAAATGAAAAAAACAAAAAATCTAACAATATGGCTTTTTGTATGATAAGCAAATTCACCTCCGTCTGTAGAATACATTGCAAAAAAACTGATTATGCCAATAATTAAAACTGAGAAAAACAAAATTAGGTCCAGAGAAAATATTTTATCTCTTAGAGTTAAATGTGATTGGATTGATCCTCTACCGAACATTAGGTAATCTCCCCTGATTCTCTTTTAGACTCTCTGATGGGGTGTCTTTCTAAAACTTTTTTAATAACTTTTTTCGCAATTGGTGCTGCACTCTTACTTCCTGATCCTCCGTGCTCCACTATAACACTAATGGAATATCTCGGATCCTTATAGGGAGCAAAGGCAATGAATAAAGCGTGATCTCTATCTTCGTAAGGTAAATCTTCGTTCTTAACCTCTAGTTCTCTCTGTCTTTCTGTAAATCTTTTCACCTGTGAGGTTCCAGTTTTACCAGCAAAAACAAATCCTTCTTTTGTTAATCTTGACCCATATGAAGTTCCACCAGGTTCATTTGTTGCTCCAAAAAGAGCATCTTGAACAAATTTTA
>CAYFHL010000158.1:0-3004 GCA_964342955.1 uncultured bacterium | reverse complement strand
AAACAAATATCTACTTCATTATTCAAATATACTCCAATTGTTTCTAATTCTGATTGATTACATTCAAATAGTGATTTATTAATTGTTTTTAATTTCCCCAAGGCAGATCCAAAACCCTCTTTGTGATAATTTTTACTATGACCTTTTAATTCTTGATCATTAAAAGATAACTGAGTTGGTCCTGAAAATTGCAAATAAATTGGCTCATTTTTATTATCCGTTATATAGTCTAATAGCAATCCAGAAATTTGCAGACCTGAATCTATAACAGCTGTATTTATACTTTGAGCTCTTTTTGCAATAGATAAGCCTTTGCTTCCACCTAATTTATATGCCATGTTTGCACTAAACTTAAATAGTTCCTCATTTAGGTTTTGAAAGCTCTCCGTAACAAATAATTGAGGTTGAGGCTCAGTTATATCATATTCATATTTTATACATTCAAGAGTAAAAGGTATTTTTTTTATTTTATCAAGCAGACAATCATTACTTTCACCAACAGATGATAATAATCCAGCACCATAAATTTTAGGATCATCAATACTACCAATCAATCCATATTCAGCAGACCACCAATTCATTCTAGCTAATTTTGAAGCTTCACTTATCCAGCTTATTGAACTAGAGCATTTTATAAATTTTTCTGTTATATTCTCTATATCTTTTTTGTCTGCATTAGGATTTTCCTTTAAATCTGACATCTCCCTAATAATTTCATATAATTCTAAATCTTCTTTTGATGCTATTGCTTTTTTGGCTATTTCACCATAATTAGATAAATAATTTGCATAATCTTGATCAGCTATGATAGGAGCATGACCTGCAGACTCATGAATAATATCTGGCGCAGAAGTATATGCAATGTGTTCGGCAGTTCTAATATCAATTGCAATTGCAAGTACTTTACGAGATAAAAGTTCCATAAAAGCTGATGGTGGTATAAAGCCTTGAACCGCAACCGCACCCCATCCGAATTTATCTAATTTTTTATCCATATCATCTACACGTGGAATTTTATCTAGTGGAATACCTGTTTGCTTAAGTCCTTTTAAATATATAGGATGAGCATTTTTTTTAAAAAATGGGACAGAAACCATCATTATAAATCTCCATACTGCTTGATCAATTTCTGTATATATTGAATAATCTTGTGTAGTAATATATTGCTTTAAGTGGTTCGGTAACTTTTCTGATGCTCTGCTCATAATTAATATTATGATTTTAATTCAATTAAGTTTTTATAATATTTCAATGATTCAGGATTCACCATAGAATCTAAATTTTTTATTTCAATATTTTGTATTGTATTTTTAACAGCTAATTCAACTTTTTTTCCATTAATTGTGTAAGGAATATCTTGAATAGAAATAATTTTTTCTGGAATATGCTTTGGACTACATGTTTTTTTTATTAAGTTCTTTATATTTTTTTTTAAATCCATATTCAAAGAAACATCTTGTTTCATTTTTACAAATAAAATGATTCTTTCATCATTATTCCATAGTTGTCCAACTACTATAGAGTCTTCAATTTCTATGAACTTTTCTATAGTTTGATAAATTTCAGAAGTTCCTATTCTTACTCCTCCAGGATTAAGTGTTGTATCTGAACGGCCAAATATTTTGACACCACCTTTTTTATTTATTGATATATAATCACCATGATACCATATTCCATTAAATTTTTCAAAATATGTCGAAAAATATTTTCTATTTTTAATATCATTCCAAAAATATATAGGCATCGATGGGAAAGGCCTTGTACATACTAACTCACCTTTAAGATTATATGTTATGTCTCCATTTTCATTGTAGGAATGTACTTTCATACCTAAACCTATACATTGTAACTCTCCACGAAATACTGGTAACATTGGATTTCCTAAAGCAAAACATGATATGATATCAGTCCCACCTGAGATTGAACTTAATTGAATGTTTTTTTTCCAAGATTGATATATAAAATCATAATGTTCATCAATAAGCGGTGAACCTGTAGACAAAATACTTCGTAATTCAGGATATTTACTTATCAAATTAGGAACTATATTAAATGATTTAAGTGCACTAATATATTTTGCACTAGTACCAAAAACAGTTATTTTCTCTTTTATAGCGATGTTTAGCAATGATCTCTTATTAGGATAAAATGGGCTACCATCATATAAAATAATTGTTGCACCAACTGAAAGAGAAGAAGCTAACCAATTCCACATCATCCAGCCACAAGTAGTGTAATAGAAAATATTGTCTTCTCTTTTTAAATCAGTATGTAATATTAATTCCTTTAAATGTTGTATCAATGTCCCCCCTGCTGAATGAACAATGGATTTAGGCAAGCCCGTTGTACCAGAAGAATACATCACATATAAAGGGTGATTAAATGGCAATTGAGCAAATTCAATCTTCTCTGATTTATTAATAATAAAATCATCCCAAAATAACATTTTACTATTTATCTTATGTTTCGGTTTAGATAGATATGGAACTAAAATTATTTTCTCAATACTCTTGAGGCTGCCTAAAATATCTTTAACTTTACTAATACAATCAATTTTTTTACCAAAATATTGATAACTAGATACAGTAAAAATTAATTTGGGTTTTATTTGACTAAAACGATCTAATACTCCCTTGACACCAAAATCTGGAGAACAAGATGACCATATTGCACCAATACTAGCAGTTGCTAACATCGCAATAATAGTCTGTGGTATATTAGGCATTAATCCAACTACTGTATCATTTTTTCTTATTCCTATATTCCACATAGCATTCGAAAGTCTAGCTACTTCTTTGTAAAGTTCATTATATGTTAAATGATTTTTATTTCCAGTTTCATCAAAAAATTTAATGGCAACTCTATCATCTTTATACCTTAATAGGTTTTCTGCAAAATTTAACTTCGAATTTAAGAACCATTCGGCACCAGGCATTTTATTTACATTATCTATTACATCTGTGTATGGTTCAGAATAAATAATCTGCGAATATTCCCAAAAAGA
>CAYFHL010000157.1:0-3059 GCA_964342955.1 uncultured bacterium | reverse complement strand
GGACAAATGACCACTTTAGATCGACTTCATTTTGAAAACAACAATCTTTCTGAAGTTCCTGAAAGTATATGCAATTTACCTCACATTGAATTCCATAGTGATTGGAGATTTACTATAAATCAAAATGATATTTGTGGTCCATATCCTTATTGTATTGAAGAAGTTATGGGTCATCAAAATTGTTGGGGTTGTACTGAACAAAATGCTTGCAATTATGAACCTTTTGCTAATGGAAATGATGGAAGTTGTTGGCATCCTTCAGAAGGTTGTAATTGTGCTGATGGACCAAATGCTTGGGCAGATTGTCATGGATTCTGCGATGATGATCCATACAACAATCCATCTGATTCTGATGGTGATGGCGTATGCGATGAAGATGAACACTCAGGATGCACAGATGAAAATGCATGCAATTACGATGAAAATGTAACAGATGAAGATAACTCTCAATGTTGGTATTCAGGAGATGATTATGATTGTAATGGAAACTGTATAGCTCAAATAGACTGTAATGGTAACTGTGGAGGAAGCGATTTTGATTGTGATCAATGGTTTAACGATCCAGATTTATTTGGTCTTTGGTCAGTTGAATTTGAAGTTGAATTTGATAATATCAATTGTGAAGGTGATGGTGAGTTTCAAGATCATGGAGAAGGCCCAAATGGAATGATGTTTAATTCTGATGGTTCAGGATCTTATCATTTGACCAATACCGATATATATTGTGAAAATAATGAAGAATGTCCAAATCCATTTGCAAGCTATAGTTGCAATTTAAATGAAGAGCATTATGAAACAGAAGAAGAGTGCAATGACTATTGCCACATCTTTGCATGTGGTGAAGATGAATATTATGATTATGATGAATGTGAAAATAATTGTGAAGAGGGTTGTAGCATGGCTGGTGAAGGGGAATGTAATTATAATGATGGCTCTGAATTTGGAGAACCGACTTGTAATGACATGAACCATTGTGAGTTTAATATTCCTTTTAGTTGGACTAATAATGATTTTAATATGATTTGTATAGATGTTGGTTTTGATGCCATGTGTAATTTTTACCAAATAGATGAAAATGGTAATTTTGTTGCTATAGATCTAGATTATCATCATGATGAATGTTATATAACTATTTGGGCTCCTGTTACGCCAGACTGTTTTGGAGAATATGGTGGAACAGCTATGCTTGATACATGTGGCCTCTGTGCTGGTGGTAATACTGGAAACGAACCACTCGATAATTGTAGTCCAGAAATCTACATGATCAATGATATTGAAAATGATCAAGGTGGATATGTTTATATTGAATTTAATAAATCTCCAGCGGATACAGATAGTCTTAGAAATCCAGAAATATATTCTATAGAAAGATTAGATGGAGATATCGCAACGGGTGAATGGGTAAATATAACATCTGGTTCAGCTTATAATAGTGATTATTATATTTATGAAGCATCAACATTAATTGATTCTAATTCTGTTAATAATGGTATGACATTATTTAGAGTGGTTGCAAACATGGATGAAGGTGTTTGGGCATCTGAACCATTCGAAGGTTACTCAGTAGATAATATTGCTCCAACTACTCCAGGCTTACCAGCTCTTACTGTTAATGACAATAATGATGTTGAAATTCTATGGGATGGATCACAAGATGAGGATTTATATGCATATATCATCGAGCGTGCTGAAAATCCTGATTTTACAAATGATATAACAACATATATGTCCATGAGCAATACATATACAGATACTAGTGCAGCATTAAATGTTCTTTATTATTATCGAGTTGCATCAATGGATGTAAATGATAATTTAAGTGAATTTACTGAACCCGTATCAATAGAGTTAATGCTAGGGATAAATGCACATTTTATACCTGAAGAATTTTCTCTGAAACCAGCCTATCCAAACCCATTTAATCCTACAACAATTATCAAATATGGAGTTCCAGAAGCAGCTAATGTTTCAATTATCATATATGATATGATGGGTCGTGAGGTAGCAAACCTATTCAAAAGTAATCAAGTGACTGGTTTTCATGAAATTACTTGGGATGCATCTATGCACGTGTCAGGTATTTACTTTGTTCAAATGATTGCTGGTGATTACAAAAGCACTCAAAAGTTAATGTTAATTAAATAGATACTAAATTTTGAGCCCTTTTTATCTAAGGAAAGGGCTCAAGAGAATAAAAAATCAATGAATTATAAAATATTTTTTTTGTTATTTGCTTTAGTTCTTCTAATTAATTGTAGTAACCAAGATAAATGGGCCCCAAAACCATTAAATCTTAATAAACAGGAATCATATAATTATTCTGAGATGATTTCTGGGAAGTTAGATTCTAATCAAAAGCAGCAATTAGAAAAGTATAAAACTTCTGTAGTTAAAAAAGAATTATCAGATTCTATATCATCAAAGCAACCAACAGAATCTATTCCGCCTATAGAAAAAATTATAGATAGAATACAAAATGTGGTGAACTATATAGTAAAGTATCTAAACTATACCTATGATTGGATAAAAAATTTATTTAATTAAATGAAAGGATGAAATACTTATGCAAACAATAATTTTTGGTGGTGCAGCAACTGCGATGATTTTAGTATTTGGAACCGTTATCATATCTTTAGTGATGTTTATATGGCAATGGATATCAGATGATTTTTTGAAAGGTTCCAAAGATAGCTAAGCATCAAATTGATGATTCCCCCTCTCTCCTCTTATTTTTATTATATATTATACTTATCTATTAGCTTAGTCATTATCTTTGCAAAAGAAGATAGCCTGAAAACATTTTTAACACCTCTACAATTTGATGTGACTCAAAATTGTGCCACAGAACCCCCATTTAATAATGAATATTGGAATAATAAAAAAAAAGGACTATATGTAGATATTATATCTGGTGAACCTTTATTTTGCTCTACTCACAAATATGATTCTGGTACAGGATGGCCTTCTTTCTACCAAATTTTAGATACTACTGCCATAAAGGAAGAATATGACTTTAAGTTGGGCTATAAAAGGATTGAGCTCAAATCTACATCATCCAA
>CAYFHL010000156.1:0-3148 GCA_964342955.1 uncultured bacterium | reverse complement strand
TCTTTGAAATTAATGCCATAATTACCTATATGTGGATAAGTCATTATTACAATCTGATTGCAATATGATGGATCTGTCATTATTTCTTGATACCCGGTCATTCCTGTATTAAAACATACCTCTCCAACAGTTTCTCCATATGCTCCTAGTGATTCACCTTCAAACATTATTCCATTTTCTAAAATAATTTTTGTTTTCATTTTATTTTTATATAAAAAACCTCGAATAAATCGAGGTTTTTTTGCATTTATATATAATTTTATTTTTCATCAAATTTTTAAACTTATTAACAAGCTATTCTGACTGAAACTTCAGCGCTTCTGAATTAATTCAATATCTTTTAAAATCTGGAGCAGGACCATCATCAAATACATGCCCTAAGTGAGCATCACAATTATTACATTTTACTTCAATTTGTTTCACTCCAGAACTATAATCTTCTATATATTTTAATACACCTTCTGTTATAGAATTATGAAAATCCGGCCAACCACTTCCTGAATCAAATTTCGCTTCTGAGCTAAATAGTGGATTATTACAGCAAATACACGAATATGTACCTTGATTAAAAAAATTGCAATACTTTCCTGAGAAGGGGGCTTCCGTACCACCCTTTCTGGTTATTCTATACTGCTCTTGTGTAAGACTTTTTTTATAAAATGTATCTAAATTTTTTTTCAACTTAATAAATTTTATATAAATCAGATTAACTAATTTATTATTTTTTTATATCTTTTTCTACCATTAAAATAATAAATAATCTTTTATTATAGTTAGGCAAACAATATTTTCAATTAGTAATTTTTAGCATGAGAAAACGATGGACAATTCAAAATTGGCGGAATTTTAAGATTCTTCAACAACCAAAATGGAATAATAAAAAAGTTTTAAATCAAGTAATAGAAAATTTATCTAAAAACCCACCATTAGTTTTTGTTGATGAAATAAAAACTTTAAAAAAAAATTTGGCAGATGCTTCAACAGGAAAACGATTTCTATTACAGGGAGGTGACTGTGCTGAAACATTTTCAAATTTTTCAGCAAATGATATAAAAGATAAATTAAAAATTTTACTCCAAATGTCTGTTGTATTAACATACGGAGCTAGTTGCAATGTAATAAGATTAGGCAGGATAGCTGGACAATTCGCTAAGCCTAGATCTCTCAATATAGAAACAAATAATGGTGTTTCATTACCTTCATATAGAGGAGATGCTGTTAATGAACTTGAATTTAGTAAAAAAAAACGTACTCCAAATCCAAAAAGAATGTTGAAAGCATACTATCAATCAGCAGCAACTCTAAATCTTTTAAGGGCATTTACAAATGGAGGTTTTGCTAATATAGACAAAATTCAACATTGGAATCATGAATTTATTAAAAATTCTCGTCAAGGGAAAAAATATAAAAATTTAACAACTAAAATTGATAATACCCTTGAATTTATGGCGGCTGCTGGTTTAAAAAGAAAAAGTCTTACTAATGATAATTTTTCTGCATTCTTTACATCTCATGAGGCCTTACTTTTAGATTATGAATCTTCATTATCTAGACAAGACTCTATTACAAAAAAATGGTATGGATGCTCAGCCCATTTTCTATGGGTTGGAGATAGAACAAGGCAATTAAATTCAGCTCATGTTGAATTTCTTTCAGGATTAGATAATCCTATTGGAATTAAAGCTGGTCCTTCTATCAAACCTCATGAATTAGTCGCTTTATGTAAAAAACTTAATCCTAGTAATGAATTAGGTAAACTTACTATTATTACTCGTATGGGGGCTGATTTAATTTATAAAAAACTTCCTCCATTGATTAAGATTATTAAAAAGAATAAATTAAATGTCTTATGGGTATGTGATCCAATGCATGCAAACACGTATAAATCAAAATCGGGTTATAAAACTCGTCACTTTGATACTATACTTCAAGAGTTGCAAAGTTTTTTTGAACTTCACTATCAAAATGATAGCATCCCAGGGGGCTTACATTTTGAATTTACTGGTGAAAATGTTACAGAATGTTTAGGTGGGGCGCAAGCAATCAGCGATATTGATTTAAAATCTAAATATGAAACTGCTTGCGATCCAAGATTAAATAATGAACAAAGTTTAGAAATGGCTTTTTTAATGGCGGATTTAATTAGAAATAAATTATAAGGAACAATATGCCTACACTATCAATAAATGGTTATGGTGATGATCTTACTATAAATGGAATTAGAATAGGTTCTCTTAGTCCACATGAACATGAAAGTATTGAAAAAAAGAAAGGTGGAAATAACTACAAACCCTTAGAAAATGTTGTAGTTAGTCACGTTCAGGATTCATCTACATTAATTTGTAGGAAGCCTTCAAAAGATAATATATCATCATATATTGAAGAGGAATTAATTGATGGCCTATGCTGTTATTCTGCAGTAAATCAGGGTCAATTAAATCAAACAATTGTAAAAGCTGTTATTAAACATTTACAGGATGAAAAGCTTCCTACAGTACCTAGATCTATACGACATAAATATATGAGTGCTTTTCTTTTAGCTACAACTGGGATAACAGAAATGGATAGAGTAGTACCAAAAGTTGCAGGTGTTGAATCCTGGGAATTAACATTTAAATTGTGCAGACGTTGGGGTTATGAAGTAAAAAAAATTCCTAAAAATGAAGCTATTATTGTAGGTGCCAAAGGGAATTTTCATGGTAGATCAGTTGCGGCTGTATCAATGTCTGATGATCAAGATGCAAAAAATAATTTTGGCCCCTTTCTTCCAGGTATAGAACTCGTTCCTTTTAATGATATTGAAGCTCTAAAAAATTTATTTTCTAAAAAAGGTGAATTTATTGCAGCATATTGTGTTGAGCCTATACAAGGAGAGGCAGGAGTAATTGTACCTTCGGATAACTATTGGATAGAGGTAAAAAAATTATGTGATGAATATAATATTTTATTAGCCATGGATGAGGTGCAAACTGGATTTGGAAGGACTGGTGCTAATTTTGCCCATCAGCTGTATAATGTTAAACCAGACTTAATGGGATGTGGAAAAGCAGCTGGTGGAGGAATATTACCAGTTTCATTTGTGGCAGGAAAAGACGAAGTTATTAATTTATTAACACCTGGATCTGAAGGTTCAACGTTTGGTGGATAT
>CAYFHL010000155.1:0-3187 GCA_964342955.1 uncultured bacterium | reverse complement strand
ATGGTGATACTTTAGCAAAAATTAATTTTAAAAATTTATTATTAAAACATAAAAAATCAAAAGCTTTGTTAACAATAGTTGTAGCACCAATAAAAAATCCATTTGGCATTGTAAATTCCAATAAAGTCGGCAAAGTTCTTAATTTTAACGAAAAACCAATATTAAATCACTTTATTGGCTACGGTATTTTTAAAAAAAATATATTTAAATATTTAAATAAAAGAATTATAAATCAAAAAAATGGAAAGGGTATTGTTCTTGCAATTAAAAAGTTATCTAAAAGAAAGTTAGTAAATGTATATAAATTTAATGGTTTACAACTTACAGTCAATTCTCCTAGTGAGTTAAAAAGTGCAAGTTTAAAATTAAAAAAATATTTTACATTTAATGAAGTTTTATAAAAATAAAAAAGTATTAATTACAGGAGGAGCCGGCTTTATCGGATCTCATTTAGTAAAAAAATTACAAAGTATTGGTGCAAAAGTTAATGTTGTTGTGAAATATAATAGTTTTATTGATTGTCCTAGAATCTCAAAGATATGGAATAAAATTAATATAATTGAAGCGGATTTAAGAAATACAGACTCAGTTCTCTCTTTTAAAAATAAAAAATTCGACATAGTTTTTCACCTTGCTGCCTATAATCATGTTGGAGATAGTTTTAAACATGTTACTGAGAATATTGGCTCAAATTTATTATCCACAGTAAATCTTTTAAATAACGGCCCAAAATTTAAAAAGTTTATACATGTAGGATCATCTGAAATTTATGGTTTGCAAACAAAAATTCCTTTTAACGTTGAAGAAACTCCTAATCCTTTATCTCCATATGCTCTAACGAAATTTTCAAGTGAATTATTTTCAATCCAGCAAGCAAAAGAAAAAAAACTCAATGTAGTTTGCATAAGACCATTTAATACTTTTGGACCTTATCAAAGCGAAAAAGCGATTATTCCAGAATTAATAATTAAAAGCTTATTAAACAAGGAAATAAAAACTACATTAGGTAATCAAACAAGAGAATTTAATTTTATCGAAAACATAATCGATGGAATACTTTTAATCGGTAAAAAGTCTAATTTTAACAATAAACCAATTAATTTGGGAAGCAATAAACCTGTGAAAATAAAAAATCTTATTAAAATTATTCATCATTTAACAAATTCGCAGTCTTCTCTCAAAATAGGTGCATTAAAATATAGGCCAAATGAGATTTGGAAAATGCAAGCTAACAATAAATTTGTTAAAAATGTTTTGGGATGGGAACCCAAAGTAGATTTTAAAGAGGGTTTAAAAATAACTATAAATTGGTATAAAAATTTTTTAAGAATATATAAGAAAGATAGTCTATTTATTAAAATTCAATAAATTTTCTTATTTAAATTTTTAAATTTTTCAATACTAAGAATAAGTCCTATTAGAAAAAAAACGAAACTAGCATTACCTGTTGAAAAAAAAGAACCATTACTTCTCATTGGAAATATTTCAATAAAAAGGGTTAATAATAATCCATAAAAAACCAAATTTTCTATTTTTCCAAGTTTTTTATAATTATTTAAAATTTTAATTCCAAACATCCAATGTAATGTCAAAAATATTAATATTACACCTACGATCCCCGTATCATTTATAACATCAAGATAATAATTATGCGGGTGGTTTTCGCATACTCTGTTTGGTAAATGCACTTTACCCCAACAACTACTTCGAAAAGATTTTATCCCTCCACCAATGATTGGCTTGTCTTTCCAAGTATCAATGGCAGTAATAAATATTATAGCATGACCACTCCCAAAAGAATAATTTTCATATTTTTGCCTTTGGAATTTTTTTCTTACTAATTTTCCTTCTTCAATTTCATGAGAAGATGAAAACAATTCTTCCTTATTTTCACTACTGATAAGTTTTTGAAACCATGATCTTTTAAAATTATCGCCTTTGATTTTTCTTGTTGCAATAGTTTCAAATCTATATTTGGCTTTTCCTGATTTAAGAACTTTTTCCCAAGAGGAATTATTACAATTTGACTCATCGATATTTGCATTTTTACAATTAAGGATTAATTCTGGGCTTTTACAATCAGTTTTTTTAATATCTCCATCCATTAAAACAAAATGTTTTACAAGAATATTTTTCCCTTTTTTTCTTTCTAAGTCTTTCAACCAATGTTTATGAAAATCAAATACACAATAAAATTGATTTTGATTGTTTGTTTTTAATTCGGAATAATCTGTTTTTATCTCACTTGAAACTGTTGGAAAAATAGCTACTAAATTTATAAACAAACTATCATAATAATTTTTAAAATCTCTGTTCAAATTAAAGGTTGTGATAAATATTAAAATAAAAAGCAAGAATGATGATACAAAATGATATCTCATTTCTTTTACAAAAATTGCTGCCAAGGGAATGAAAATTATAAACAGTAATAATGGCATTTTATTTCCTGAAAACATTAAAGCCATCCCGATTATTGTAAGTATAGAAACAGAAAATAAAAAAAATACCTTTCTAGATTTATTAAACAAAAAAGGTAAAGAAAATATTCCCAAAAAAGAAAATTTTTGTATAAATGAACCAGCAATAAGTTCTTCACCAAAAATACTTGAATTATGAATTCCTTTACTTTCAAATCCTAAAATATTTTTTCCCGTAAAAAACTGCAAATTAACATCTATCGCAATTAGAAATGAAATTAATAGACACAAAATAAATAAATATTTAAAATTTAAATGGTTATTCTTGACCATGCAATTTAAAACCAAAAGGAAAAATAAATACCTTAGAAAAAGAATTGATTTTAAAAAATTTTCATTTCCTAAACTGATATCATTATTTATTATTGTTGAAATTATTATAAGTAGAAAAAAACTAATTATTAAAATAAATATTTTATTTTTTTCTGCAAAAATATAAAAAACATCTTTTTTATAGGTGATTAAGCCCAATAAGCATATTAGAAGAATTTCTAAGTTTATAAATAGATTTCCAATAATAAAGCTTATTGGAAAAAGTAAAATCAGAAAATTTAATAGCTTAATATTATTACTATTAAAACTTTTAATTTTCATTATTTTAAATATTTATCATAGAAAATTTATATGTTATATAAAATCTTCACTTTTTAAAAAATAAATGGGCGTGTAGTTCAATGGTAGAACGCTACGTTGACATCGTAGAGGTCATA
>CAYFHL010000154.1:0-3188 GCA_964342955.1 uncultured bacterium | reverse complement strand
TTGCAAGTAGTTATAATGGTGTTTCAATGTTATCTTTTCATGCTATTTCCGCTAATTATGTAGCGTTATTTTTTAAAGATATAATTGAAAAAATAGGTGCAGGCATATTGATCATTTTATCATTTCCACTACTAGTAGTTTTTGGATTAATTATTAAATTTACTAGCAAGGGGCCAATATTTTTTAAGCAGGAGAGGGTAGGTTTACGCGGAAGAAAGTTTTATCAATATAAGTTAAGATCTATGGTTTCAAATGCTGAGGCATTAAAAAATCAATATTTACACTTAAATGAACAAAGCGGTCCAGTTTTTAAAATTAAACAAGATCCTAGATTGACTAAAGTAGGCAAATTTATCAGAAAATTTAGTATTGATGAATTGCCTCAATTATTTAATGTTTTAATGGGAGATATGACTCTAATTGGGCCTAGACCTCCAGTGCCATCTGAAGTTGAAAAATATAAAGATTCTGATTTAAGGAGACTTTCAATGAAGCCAGGTATTACAGGACTATGGCAAGTAAGTGGAAGAAATGATATAAAAGATTTTGATCAATGGGTTAAGCTAGATTTAGAATATATTGACAATTGGAGTTTTGTACTTGATTTAAAAATTGCTATAAAAACAGTATCAGTAGTATTTTCTGGATCGGGTATGTAGTCACTATATTAATAATTATTTTTATTTTATGAAGATATTTTTATTTAGTTTAGTACTTGTTCAGCAATCATTCATATTTTGTTCAGAAATATCATTTTCTCCTATTTTTAAATATTATTCAGAAAGTCAAGGTGGTCACTGGTCGATAGATTCAGAACCTATTTATACAATGGGTGCTGGTTTAGAATATATATATATAAACAAGAAATTAAAAATTAGAGGAAGCTTTACTAATAATAGATTCTTCGGAATTAGAAGTGTTCCCAATAAATTTAACAGTATTCAAGGTATTGCTTGGTCATCTACACATGATTTATCAGGAGAGAAGTTTGATTATGATATTTCTTTAATGGAATTATCATATATTGATGATAATTATAATATTAATATAGGCACATTTAGACATCAATGGGACCCTGCGAAATCATCCATAATCATTTCAAATAAATCTCCAAATTTCTCATCTATCGGTTTCAATTATAAGATAAGTAATATTTTAAATTTTAAATATTTACATGGGCGACTTAAAAGCAATGTAAGTGATGAAAGCCGATCAGATTTATATGGTGGTAAATTTTATGAAGAATCAAGATATTTAGTGGGACACCAATTAGAATTGTTTGTTAATGATCTATTAAATGTTAGATTTGGTGAATTAGTTGTTTATGGAAATAGATCTTTAGAATTAGCATATTTAATGCCATTTATGCCATTTTGGTCAACACAACATTATTTAGGTGATTTAGATAATTTACAATGGAATTTAGTAGTTGAGTATACACCATTTGAGAGTTTTAATTTATTTGGAACTGTAATTATTGATGAATTAAGCCCTGGAATAATTTTTGAAAAAAATAATAGAAATTGGATTGGTTGGCAATTTGGATTTAATAAAAAGAATTTTTTATTAAATAAGAGTAATTTAAATTTTGAATATTCATGGACTGATCATAGAATATATAGACATAGATTTCCTATAAATGACTATTATTCATGGGGGTACCCTATTGGATTTTGGGCTGGTCCTCATGCTCAAGAATTTTATATAGATTATAATATTGAGTTTGATAATAATTTGATTAGTATAAGTTATTCTGATGCAAAAAGAGGTGAATTATCTGAACAAATGATGATAGATCAATATCAAACTCGTTATTATGATAGATTTTCAAATATTACAGAAAATAAAAAATCTATTATAATAAAGTATATTAGAAAGTTAAATAAAAAAGTAAATGTTGAACTCGGTTTTAATTATATAGATTGGAAAAATGCCGGGTTTAACCCATTTGATTCTAATCAAGATATTAGTCAATTAAAAAATTTAGAAAAAAAATCATTATCAATTAATATTCTATACAATTATTAAAGATTATTTTTTTTTACCTTATTCCACATATCGTCCATCTCTTCTAAACTTAAATCTGATAAGCGAAGTTTTTTCTGATCAGCTAGTTTTTCAATATTTTTAAATCTAAACTCAAATTTTGATATTGTTGAACGAAGTGCAGATTCAGAATTAATTTTTAAAAATCGACAAAGATTTATTAAAGAAAATAAGACATCACCCATTTCATCATTTATTTTTTCAATATCATTTTCATTAATAGCTTCTTTTAATTCTACAATTTCTTCATCTATTTTATCTATAACTGGATTTATATTTTTCCAATCAAATCCAACACTAGAAGCCTTTTCTTGTATTCTTTGAGCTCTAGATAAAGCAGGTAAAGTTTTAGGTACGCCATCAAGCACACTATCTCTATTTTTTTCTTTCTTCTTTAATTCTTCCCATGATTTTTCATTGTTTTCATCATTAAAAATATTGGGATGACGATTAATTAGTTTATTTGAAATATGATTTAAGCAATCATAGATATTAAATTTATTTTGATCATTAGAAATTTCAGCTTGAAATAAAATATGCAGCAAGAGGTCTCCTAATTCCTCTTTTAATGATATATTATCATCATTTTCAATTGCTTCAATAACTTCATATGTCTCTTCAAGTAGATATGGTATAAGACTTTTAGATGTTTGTTTTTTATCCCATGGACAACCATTAGGGCCTCTTAATATTTTTAATATATTTATTAATTCAATAAATTTATTTTGATAATTATTTTTTAAAGTCATTTTATTTTTTTAATTAATACTTTTTCAATTCTGTTATTATTAATTGAATTTACTTGGAATATCCATTTTTTATAGTTTACATACTCACCTTTTTTAGGGATGTATGTCATAGAATCTAGTATAAATCCACCTAGAGTATCATAATCTCTTTCATCAGGGAAAATAATTTCAGTTTCTTCTTGTAAATCATAAATTGTAATAGAAGCATTAGCAATATAAACATCTTTGCTCTGTTTTATAATTGGTATTTCTTCTTTATCAAAAGGGTCTCTAATTTCTCCAATTACTTCTTCAACTAAATCCTCAAGGGTGACTAAACCTTCGGTTCCACCCCATTCATCTACAATTATTGCTATATTTGTTTTTTTACCTTTAAAATCTTCTAAAAGTTCA
>CAYFHL010000153.1:0-3286 GCA_964342955.1 uncultured bacterium | reverse complement strand
TATGTATTATATGATGAGTTCTGAATATTTTCAGTGCTAATAATTGAATATTTATTATATGTAAAAAGACTATCATAATCAATAAAATAATCTGTATTCAATTTTGGAGAAACCGCTCCTATGCTATGATCTGAAGATCTAAATTCTATAAAAGATAGAGGATTATTCATAATCTCTAAAGAAGGCAAATATTCTAATAATATTTCTAAATTATTCTCATTTACACAGATTTCATTATAGAACATATCTATGTCAGCAAATTTAATTTTTATATTATAATCAGAAAAATCATATGCTAATAATTCCAATTCTGAAGATGATTTTATACTTTGTATATCATATATATCAACAGGATCTAGTTCATTCCAGTTAACTTGATTTTGAATTAATGAAATTGAAAAATTATTATAATCAAACAACGTGTCTATAATCATACTATCTAGCTGGGTTCCTAATTGAGTTATGGATGTAAGTATTAATTCAACCTTGGTTATACTATCAGAAAGACATAAATTGGTTTCTATCAAAGAATCAGCATCTATTCTTAAAATTATTGATGCCGTATCAAAGTCTTCAATAATTCCAGTGTATAGCCTAGGGCTCATACCAGTACCTTCTTCGCCTTGAATTGTATTGGACATGTTCAAATCTAAATAAAATGTTTCACTCTTATAATTATATCCCTGTTTAAGGTTTGTTGATATCGGAGTAGATTGACATTCTAAAACAAATAAAATTATAAAACTGAAACTATATAATTTTCTGATTCTAGATTTATGCATTATTTTATTTTTTTAAAAGCAATACTTATTTCTTCAGCGGCATTTTGCCAATCTTCCTGGCTAGGATTTTTGGGAATATCAATTATCATATTATTAGTATTATTAAACAAACTATATAATTTTTTTTCGTTCTGTAAAGTTTGCAATAAGTTATCTTTTTCATAATTAATCAAAATAACTAAATCAGAATACTCCATTGCAATTGCATGATTATCAATCATTTTTTGTTTAGTATTAATATCAAAGTCCATCATACCATAAATAGAATTAGCAAACTTCCTATATTGATTAATTGAATGAATAATATATACAGTCTTCATATTTTTATAAAAATCAAGAAACTGATATTGAGCTTTAATTAAGATTGGAATAAATGAAGTCTGCCAATCATTACAAATTAAAATATCAGGGGACCAAAATAATTTTTGCAACGTATCTATAGCAGCTAAAGAATAAAAAGAAAATCGTTGATCTATATCGCTATACACCCTACCATTCCTCGCTTTATATATTAATTCTGGTAAAGGTTTAAAAAAATCATTGTCCTCTAAAAAATAAACTTGAACCCGTGTTTCTGGGATGAAAGAAGACTTTATATTAATCAATCTAGTTTCTTGATTAAAATCAACACTAAGATTCCTTAACCTTATAACTTCACGCAAAATATATTTTCTCTCACTCACAAATCCATATTTAGGCTGTGATAAGCGAATATCTAATTCTTCTTTTTCATGTAAAATTGATGAAACTTTAGTTGAGAACTGAGCTAAATCATAGGTCTCTGCAAAAGGCGAAATCTCAGCCGTTAAAAAAAATAATTTAAGTGGATCCATTTTAATACTGTTTAAGATATTGTTTTGTTTTTTTATAATATTCACTATTGGGATAATACTCTAATAAATTCTTGAATTCTTCTCTTGCTCTATCTAACTCACCAATATTAATATAGCTTAAACCAAGTTTAAACTGAGCATCATCAGCTTTATTTGTTCCTGAAAATGTAAAAACATTTTCAAATTCTAGAATGCTTCTTTTATAATCCTTTAATGCATAATAGACTTCACCAATCCAGTATTGGCAATTATCTGCTAAATCATGATTAGCATCGATATTTATAAGAAAAGTAAATTGATCTAGAGATTTAGTCCATTCTCCATTTTGATAAAGTGATAATGCTTCAATATATTTTGCAGTATATTCTTCATTTGTAATTTTAGGAGTTTTGTCCATCCGTCCCATATTTTTTAAATTTGACATCTCTTTATAGCTTGAAAGAAGTGATGTTATTTTATTTTCAACCATAACCAAATCATTTACCATTTCAAAATATAGGCTATCAGTATAAAAAGCACGATCTTCTAATATTTTTATTTTTTTTTCTAAACGCATTAAAACATTTGTCATACTTTTTTCATCAGGCTCATCCTTAATTTTACTTATTGTATTATTAATATCATCCTCAAGCTTATCTTGAAAGTTTTTTACATTAGTGTTTTGCTCTTCTATCATAATTTTATATGATGCTAATTTTCGATCTATTGCCTTCATTTGATCTGCATGTCTATCTATTATTGAATTTAATTTTTCAATTTCACTCATTAAACTATTTTCACTTGGCAAACTATTATCGGGATCTATTTGTGATTGATTTCCACTACAGTAGAGCATAAACGATGATAGAATTATTAAATAAAAGTATTTATATAAATAAGGATTGGACATTGTTTCACCTTGATTTAATTTTAAAATTTATTTGAATTTTATATGCTAAATTTACGCTTGATTTGTTGTTTTAACAATCCTAAAAGAATAATGAATTAAATATGGCTATTTATTATATTATTAATTATTGCTAAAATCAACATGCAAGTAATCAGAAAAGACCCTCCATAGCTTAGGAATGGAGCAGGCAGACCTGTGACAGGGAAAATTCCAACTGTCATTCCCATATTTACCAATAAATGGAAAAACAATAAATACGAAAAACCTATCAAACTTAATGCTGAAAATTTATTTGATATATTTTTTGAATAGTTTATAATCCAGTAAAACATAATTGAAAATAAAAACAAGATAATTAAAATACCAAAAATTCCCTTCTCCTCCCCTATAACTGAAATTATAAAGTCAGTGTCTCTAACAGGTAAATATCTTAATTGAGTCTGCGTTCCTAAACCTATACCTTTTCCCCAAAGTCCCCCAGATCCAATCGCTGTAATTGATTGTATAATTTGATATCCAGCGCCCTGGGGATCGCTCATTGGATCCAATAGAGTTGATATTCTGTCTCTATGATGCTGATATAGAAAATTAGACCAGATATATGGCGATAATATTCCACACGAAATATTAAAAATAAATTGTAACACACCAATTTTTAATTTGGGCTGATTAATAAAAATTATAATAATTAAAACTAACATCCAGAATGAAAATATTTGTAATTGAAAAGCTGCAAGGGTGCTTATTATAGGTGCAATAATACTAAAAATATAATAGGATCT
>CAYFHL010000152.1:0-3318 GCA_964342955.1 uncultured bacterium | reverse complement strand
CATCACCAAGCCAATCCATAATTTGTCCATCACCATTAAAATCTTCACATAAATCGTTATTTACGTAACAATCATAACCTTCTGATGCATACTGTGGTTGGTTATTACAAAATTCAGTTCCGATACAATCAAATAGTATCATTGATTCATCACATTCTTGCTGTTCATATTCACATCCATTTTCAACAGGATATCCATTGAATTGTTGATTAACAACTTTCCAATAGTTTTCTCCAATAATAAACTGTGGTCCATGGTCTCTGGTCCAATGACTATAAGTATCTGTATTTATAAAAACTACATTATCAAAATTTATTCCCCAACTATTAAAACTATTGACTGCTTGATTTTGATGATTATTTGTTTCTACAAGTACATAAATGATATCATCACTAGCAAGTTCAATTACGAGTTCAGATGGTATTCCTAGAGGCCATCTAATCATCGTTCCAAGAGCGGGCTCCCATTCTGCAACTATTCTAATATCTGGAATATTGCCCAATAAAAATGAAAATATAAAAAATAAATTGATAAAGATTTTTTTCATATAGATATAATTATGAAAGTATGATATTAAGTAGAATTATAATATCTTGAATATTTGTTAAATCATCTGAATTTAAATCTCCACTGATTTCAGTATTGGGATTTAAAATTAAACTTACTAATGTTATAACGTCTAATATATTGATGGTATTATCTTGATTTAAATCACCAAATAAAAGATATAAACTAAAAAAATTCCAAATTTCATCACTTGCATAATCTGGCCAATCATGTCCACCATTGATTACTTCATAAAGCCAAACTTCAGAATTATCGATACAATCAAAATATCTATGTTTAACGGTGTTCATTTCTGTTAATAAAATATTTTCATTGCTAGAGCAACTATTATTTTCAATCCAAAAGTCAATAACGTCTTCTACTCCAGGGTATGGGCCCCAATAGTTATCATTAGGATTTCCATCCCATAATGTAATATTATCATTTGTTCCATGTATTTCTAATATAGGTGTTGGATCAGCTAAACAATTTGACCAAGATTCACCAAACATAGTGCCCGCAACAGGTGCAATTGCTTTAAAATGATCATTTGCAAAACAAGCAAGCATGTAAGACATCTCCGCACCGTTTGACATACCAGCAGCAAATGTGTTTTCAGAGCTTAAATTGTATTCATTTTGAAGATATTCTGATAATGCAACTAAAAAGCCAACATCATCTATATCGATATTTTGGTGAAAATTATAACCCACATTCCAAAAGCGATTTCCATTTTGATCAATCGTTCCATTCGGGTAGCATACAGCAAACCCATTTTCATCTGCAATAGATTGCATGCCAGAATAGCTATATATTCCATTTGCAGATCCTGTAAATCCATGCATGATAAATATTAGGGGCGCATTTTCATTTAATGATTCAGGTAAATACAAAAGATATTCTCTGTTTATATTTTGATATAAAAAAGTATACTCATCTGGCAAATAAGTGCAATAGTTATTATAATCAGTATATGTATCACCACAATCACCACAATCAAAACTATATTCAGAGCATTGAAAATCATAACCCCATTGACCATCATCACACCATCCATCACCAACCCATGCTTCTATAATTCCATCATCATTAAAATCTTGACAAAATTCATTATATACAAAGCAGTCGTAGCCCCAATCAGGTTCATTATTACAAAACCATGTTTCATCACAATCATACATAAGCATGCTATCATCACAGTCTTGAGCATAAATACTAGACATAAAAATTAAAAAAGTAATATTAATTAGTTTAAATATTGTTTTCATATAATGAAGTTAAGACATTTAACATATGCATAACATTATACTAATTCTGATTTTCTTTTAAATATGTATTAAAAAAAGAAATAATTTTCATAGTTATATTGCTATTAAGTTGTTTTGTATCAATATTACCACTAACATTTAGCGTTTTTGATAAATTAGAAAAGATAGGTGTATCGGTAAAATCATAATGATGAGCTCCATCAATAATTAGTTTTTCTTTATATGCTGTGCCATGCCTCAAATACTCATCTCTATTATCTAAGTTTTTAGGATTATCCCATGAGTTTTGACCCATATAAACAAGGGGTATTTTGGGGCCAAGTTTGATAATTTCCATTGGTATTGGAAGCATCCAAGGATCAAGGACAAACATAGCATCTATAGCATTATTAAGATAGCTTGTCATTATACAGGTAGCTCCACCAAAAGAGTGCCCAAATGCGCCGATATTGTCTATATCTATTTTGCTCCAAAAAGATGAATATTTTGAGAGTATTTCTATTTGATTATAAATAAAAATAAGATCATTCGCTCTTGTTTTTAATTGAGGTAATCTAAAAGCCCAAAAATCTTCTTCAGTTTCTATATCCTGTCCATCAGATCGATAGTTAGCAATTGTTTGATTTTTAAATATAGTAATATTTGCATCATACGTATGGTTAGGTGCAATAACAATATAGCCTTGCTTTACCAAAGATTCAACTTGAATTAAATTTTGATTTCTCATGCCACCAAGTCCATGTGAGTATAAAATTAAAGGGAATTGTTGATCGTTATCAATAATAGGTGCATCTAAGTATGAATTAGTCTTTATAGATTTTATGTTAGTAAGTAAAAATGAGGGAATTTCAAGTGCGTCTCCGATAGCTTTGATTTGTTCTTGAAATTCTATATATGGCATTGGTTCTTTTCTGATTGAAGTATGCCTTATTGGATACCAAACTTGAATTTTAATTTTTCTAAAATCATCCTTTTGTTCTGTAAAATGTTCAAATCGAGTTGAATCGATCCATTCAAAAATTTTAGTTCCGACTTCATAAGTTCCATCAAAAGAAGGGATATCACTAAAATGAATTAATTTTGATGATACAAAGCTACAGCTATTAGAAAATATGATAAGGATCCATAAAAAAATCAATTTAAAAAATATCACCATTCTATAATTCCTTCAATAGGATAATGATCTGACATATGGGTTTGATTTTGGTCAAGTAGGTCTGAAAATTTTAAAATTTTTCTAGAAATAGTTGAATAGTTAAATGAATTAGATTTAAACAAAATGTAGTCAAGCAATTCTTTTTTTTTTGTATTATTATTATAACAGGAAAAATTTAATTCTCCATGAAGTTCTCCATTTTTCATATTTAGAATATTTAGATATTTTATAAGATTAGATGACTCAGATACATTTAAATCGCCGATTAATAATATTGGAACAAAGTTTTTACTATAAGGACCAACAATTAGGTCATTGATTTGATTAATTTGACTTGTTCTAATATAG
>CAYFHL010000151.1:0-3344 GCA_964342955.1 uncultured bacterium | reverse complement strand
CTATCTTATGCTGTCCTAATTAATGGCCAGAAGAAAATTGTTTCTGATTTTTCTGAAGATGAAAAACTACAACTCTTCTACGGAACAGCAGCCAAAGTTTATCAACTTTAAATTTTAATAAATTTTATCCTGCTTTGGGAGCAGGGGGCCGTAGGTTCGAATCCTACCACCTCGACAACAAACTCAAAGGGCTCTTTTATAGATGTCTTATTTTTTGTAAATTATAATATGAAGAATCTCATTGTAATAGCATTATCTCTAACACCACTTTTTGCCCAGTATGAAATAGAAGGACGGTGGCATCTTCTTGGTTATGAGGATAATATAATGTATCAATTTGAAGATAATTATAGATATTCTATCTATAGTTTAGATGGTGATTTTGGAGGTCTTGAAGATGCTGGAAATTCTCCTAATCCCTATACTGTTGAAGAAGACACCATAACTATAAATTTATTTTTTGGAAACATCGTCAATTATCAAATGAACTACATATGTGATGGACAAGTTGTAGAATTTCAATATATTAATGATGAAATTATACATTCAATACTTTTTAGAGAAAATTTTGATTATTTTAACAGTGAATGTTTTGAAAATTCTAATGATTGTTCTGAAATGAATGAAACAGCATGTTCAGGTGATGATGATTGTGAATGGATTGAAAACATAGAATTTGAAAGTTGCAATGATATAAATAATCAACAGGAATGTAATGCTGTTGGATGTAGTTGGTATAATGGAAATTATTATGCTTGTTCAATTTGTTGTTGGGGTGAATATGAGGTAGATAACAGCTATTGTGAAGAAACTGAACATGAATTAGGAGACTTGAACCAAGATAGTGATATTAATATTCAAGATGTAATACTATTAGTTAATTTAGTCTTAAGTAATAATTATAATAATATGGCTGATATGAATTTTGATAACATACTCGATATATTAGATATAATACAATTAGTAAATATTATTTTAAACTAATTCAAACATTTGTGACATAATCTCTAAATATTTATATTAAAGTAGAACCCTCTTTTATTACACCTTTTATTTTTTGTATATTATCATATGAAGGGAACCATAATATTTTTTCTTATTTCAGCATTATTATCTGAAGAGGCCATGTTTAAAATTGCCCTTCAAAACCTCCCAATTTCTGAAGAATATATTTATTACGTAAAAGCAACAGACAACAATTTAATTGAAAGTTGCAGAGAACAATTATTATTACCCATTGAAAATAGAAATTTACATATTAATGGACAATTAGAATATACTAATGGTGGATTTAATCAACATTGGAACTGGCATATTTTACCTGATCAATGGACTTTGGCAGAAGTGTCGATAGAAGTATGCGATGGACTTCCTTCTTATATAGAAAATAATCCAGAATATTGGATAGATAATGTTGGATCATTTTGTGCATGGAGTAGCTATATATATGAAGAAATTACTAACCAAGAATGTTTTGATTTTACTGGAATAAATTTTGGTGAATGTGAGATGTTATTAGGTGTTGGCTTAGTAAATGAGAATTGTAGTTATATATCTGGATGTGACTGGATGATCGATGGCATAGATTATTCTAATTTATTCTTTAATAGCATGAATGAATGTAATGAAAATTGTAGCAGCAATGAATGTGAATCAGACTTTATTGAAATCAATGATTTCTGCTTTTATCAAGAAGATATAAGTTTTTTGCAAACAATTATTACAAATAGCTATCAAAGTGGTATTGATTTAGGATGTGATGATGGAGATAGTTATTGTGGTTCACCAAATCCTTATATGGATTCATATGAATCTTGGATGGATATAATGGTTGATGGAGAAATTTATGAATGGAATTCCAATGGCAATGGTGTCGTTGAGCCTTTAGAGCTTGGAGTTCAGGAATGGCAAAATGGACGTTTAACTAGCCTTATGTGTGGAGCATATATTTATTGTCAATTATCTGGTCCAATTCCAGAACAGATAAATAATTTAACTGCAATAGAAACTTTTAGGATAGAAGGAAATTACTTTAGTGGTTTTATACCAGAATCTATTTGCGAACTAGATATAGACTATGACAATAGTCTTGAATTTGATGTTAGATATAATCAGTTATGTCCACCCTATCCAAGCTGTATTGACATAAATGCAGATTTTTGGGGTCAATATGATGAAGAATGTAATGAAATTGGAGATGTTAATCATGACTATACTATTAATATTCTTGATATTATATCATTAGTCTCAATTATTTTTGATAGCTACATCCCTGATTATCAGACTTTTTTTATTTCTGATATTAATTCAGATGGGGTTTTAGATGTTTTAGATATTATTTTGATAGTTAATATTATTTTAAATATTTAACTCATCTAAATTTATTTTTGATATTAAATTCTATTGATCAAACCTTTGATTATATAATAATGAGCTAAATAGATAAACCTACTTTTATTTGATATTTTAAAAAATCATATAACTAATTAATGAAAAATAGTAAAAATTTTAACATTAACTTAATAAAAATTATATTTAATTTTATTAAAACTAGTCTGCATGAAATAAATCCGTGGCATAACATAAAAATGCTTCATACTAATATAAGAAGCGATATATTATCTGGATTTACAGTTGCAATTATAGCATTACCATTAGCTCTTGCTTTTGGTGAAATTTCAAGACTAGGTCCAATTGCTGGTTTATGGGGTGCAATAGCTGGTGGAATAATTGGTGGATTATTTGGTGGTTGTATGTTTGGAGTAAGTGGTCCTACTGCACCTAAAGCGACTCAAATTGCTGCTTTTATGAGTTTTTTTGTTATAGGTTTGACAGATGAGCCAGATCTCATAGCAGCATTTTCTATTATCTTTTTAAGTGGTGTGATCTTAGTTGGAATTTCTTTATTAAAAATTTCTCGTCTAATTCATTTTATACCTTATCCTGTTATAGGAGGATTCATGTGTGGTATAGGTGTAATTGTAGTTCTTACTCAAATAAATTCTCTGATAGGATTAGAAACAGAAAAAAACATAGAAAATGTCTTTCAAAATTTTAGCAGTACTATTCAAAGAATAAATATGGAAACATTTTATGTTACCATACCCTCTTTATTGATACTAATATTGTTTAAGCCTCTAGAAAAAAAATTCAAACCACTTAACAATATTCCCTCACCATTAATTGTGTTAATCGTAGGAACAAGCATTGCCTATTTTATGAATCTTAATATACCTTTTATAGGTGATAAAATGAGTCTTGGAGAAGCATCTAATATTTTCTCACTTTACTTACCTGATTTAACTCGATTTGCTGACTTTATTAAGCCTGCATTTGCTTTAGCT
>CAYFHL010000150.1:0-3366 GCA_964342955.1 uncultured bacterium | reverse complement strand
ACTAGCTATATTACAAATCCTATCAGATCCAACTTCTAATGGATGATCAACTTTTAGTTTAATATTTGCATTTTTTGATGTAATTATAAAAGGGTTTATATTAAATAAATTTTTTGCTGCTTCATAAATAACTAGAGTAAGTGTAGGTACAACAGAGCTAATGCCGATTTTTTTAATATTAAATTTTTTTAATTGTTTAAATTCATCCCAAAAATTTAAATCAGAAGAAATTCTGAACTGATGAATCCAGTCTGAGCCATCATATAATCCACAGACTATATTTGTATTACCAATATCGATAGCTAAAAACATTAGATTGTAACTACACCAGATGAAAAATTTTTAGATTTACCATTGATATCGAGTTTTGCCTCTCCCATAGAATTAATACCTTTAAAACAACCAATAATTTCTTCTTTATTTAAATTAAATTTAATTTTTGAGTTTAGATGTACACACCATTTTTCCCATTGAGAGACTATATTTTCTGATGAATTTAAATATAAGTATTCAAATTCGTTCAATATATTTGCCATCAATTTTTCCCTAATTATTTTTTTTTTAAGGTGCATCTTTAATGAAATAGCTGTTTTTTGGATTGCATTTGGGAATTCATTTTTTAATTGATTTATATTTAAACCAATTCCTATTACTATAGCAATCTGATCATTCCTAATAGTTTTTTTTTCAGTTAAGATACCGCCTAGTTTTCGTTTTTCTAATAAAATATCATTAGGCCATTTCAATCCAACTTTAGTTGAATATAAATTTTCTATAACATTAGCTATAGCTATACCAGTTACTAAAGGTATTAAGCTTATTTGAAATTGGTTTATATTTGGGAAAATAGTAAAAGAAAATGTTAAGCTATCATGTTGATTTGAAAACCAATTATTTCCCCGTCGGCCCTTTCCTTTTGTTTGGTTTTCAGCAATAATGCTACTCCCTTCTGGCTTTCCTGAATTGATATAATTCCATAATTCATCATTTGTAGAATTTATTTTATTAAGATAAGCAATTTCTCTTCCAAGTTTAATTGTTTTTAAATGCTTATTAAATAATTTAAGAGAGAACAATAATTATTTTTTAGGTTCAGTTAAATACATAAATGCTTCGGTTAGACCACGACTACTATAGTTAATTAATTTCATATTTTCATCAATTAAAAAAATAGTAGGTAAACCTGTAGGCATTACCCATGAATGAAGAAATCGATATTCATCAGCCAGTATAGGAACATTTGGATCAGGATACATCTCATACCACTTCTGGACATCACTAGGGTCTACAGTTGTTTTTTTTTCAAATCCTTCAAACATACAATTAATTAGAATAACTTCACCACTATTAATCATATCACGTATTGGCAAATACCTATCTTTCCACCAACGATTATTTGTAATTTCCAAGTTATTAGTAGCTATCCAGGATGCTAAATCATTACAAGGTGAACACCAAGCAGCTGAAAGTTCTAAAATAATTATTTTACCCTGATTTGCAAAGTCATACAAATCTACACTCTGTCCAAATTGATCTAATCCTTCAAAACGTGGAATTAAATCACCCTTTTTGGGATTACAAAAGTTACCCTTAGGATGTGCATTACAATTATTATTAATACAATCTGAATCTTCAATACATTCACAGCCAACATTTCCAGGACATGGTAAATTAAATCCAGGATCATTTATTTCATTGCTTATCGGATTGATAGGCCATCCACCTTTATAAGTAAATTTAGGTTCATCACAGAATACAACATTAAATATAAAAAGACTAATCAGTAAGTTATTGTTCATAATTTTATTTGTAACCCTTCTTTTGCAAAATAAGGATTAATATTGCTGTCTTTTTCAGCTAATTTATTAGAGACCTTATTTAATTCAGAATCTATTTGATCATCTGTACGCTCTGGATCATGATGAAAATATACAAGGTTTTTAACTTTTGCTGATTCACCAAGTTTAGTAACTTGACTAATTAGCGAATGTCCCCAGCCATGTTTTAGAGGCATATCTGATTCAGTATACTGTGCATCATGAATAAGCACATCTGCACCAGAACACTGTTTAGATAATTCTTTAAATTCAATAGATTTTTCATAAGGAGGATCAATTTCATTATCAGTAAAATAACATATAATTTTTCCATCAATGTTGATTTTGTATCCATATGCACCACCAGGATGATTCATTGGTACAAGGTCAACATTGAATCCATGACTGGCTAAAACCTCTAGGGGATTCTCTGTAATAAAATTAAAGTTTGATGGAACTTGATCAGGAGTAACAGGGAAATGTGCTCCATCCATTTGATCAATTAGTGATGAAAGGACAACATTTTTTTTATGTAAAGTAGGAAACATATAAACAGGTCTATTGGGTTGGTAGATGGGTATGAAAAATGGGAATCCTTGAATATGATCCCAATGTGAATGTGAAATAATGATAAATATTTCAAGATCTTTTTCACCAATAATTTTAGTACCAAGATTTCTTATTCCAGTGCCCGCATCTAAGATGAGTATTTTATTTTCAACCGTAATTGAAACACAAGATGTATTACCACCGTATTTTATAGTTTTAGGACCGGGGCTTGGTACCGATCCTCTAACACCCCAAAAATCAATGCAGATTTCTCTCATTATTACCTCATGTATTTAAACCACTATAATTTATTATATTTAATATAAATTAAGATTGTTTTATTATTAAAATTATTAAATAAATGAATACATATTATTTGTTTCCCCATAAAATACTTTCTACAAAAATAACAGATAAAAATATCAATTCAATAAATATTCTTAGTGAGTTAAATGATAATAAAAAAAAATACACATTTACTCATTATATTAATAATAGATGGGAAAATATTTATATAAGCCCACAATATATTCCTTCTATTTTACCATTTATTTCATTTGTAACTTCGCTGTCTATAAAATATTATAATAATTTATTAATGCCTCATCAAACTTTAATAATACCACATGAACTGTTAGGTTATCAGAAAAATGAATTCTGGTTTAACATTTCAAAACATGGAGATTCAACTAGATTACATAATCATAATCAAAAAGCTTTATTATCCGGAGTATTTTATTTAGATGTTCCCAAAGATAGTGGAAATATTATTTTTAAAAATAGTAAAAAAAAAGAATTAGAAATTAAAGCTGAAGCAGGAAAAATAATTTTTTTCCCCCCCGAATTAGATCATTATGTAACCATTAATAATAGTAAGAATAAAAGAATATCTATTTCATTTAATTGTTATAAGTTTCCAATGTTATCTAGAAAAAATAAATGATTAATAAATTAATTTATGAAAAGATAATATTGACAAGTTCTATGATATCAAGAATAT
>CAYFHL010000149.1:0-3435 GCA_964342955.1 uncultured bacterium | reverse complement strand
GAAGACTATCGACATTTTGTGGGAGATCCTCCTACAGATTTGTCTTTACATAGAAATTCACCTGGATATAGACTCATATTAAATAATATTTTATTTCCTGCTGCCCGTAAAAAAGAAAAGAAAACTTAAATTATTTGTTTATTTTAAAACCACTCTCAATTTTACCAGGAATAATTAATTCTAAATTCATATTCAACCATTGAGTACAAGGTAAAGGTGAATCATCACACTTTTGTTCATTGATTGGAACCCATACATTTAATCCAGATTTAGTTTCAACTAAATTTGATAAAGGATTGATTGGGTTATAGTTAGATTTTTCAAATACCATAAGCTCTTTTTTTTGCCCTAAAGAATCAATCACATGTATAGAAAATGCAACTATTATAATCACTAATGATAGAAATTTAATATGAATATTTTTTAAATTATATTTTAATAAATGACAAAAAGAACCAGCACCAAACCACCAAAAACTAAAGCTAGAAAATCTTGTATCTGGTACATAAAAATACCATAAAGACATTTGAGCTAATGGGGGTAAAAAAAATAAAACTATAATAATCCATTGTTTTTTAAAATGAAATACCATAAATAACAAGCCCAATATTCCTAAAATTATTGGATATAACGTTTCAACTCTTCGATGCTGTAAAAATAATCTTGATTTAATCCATTTATTTTTTATTATTTTAATTTCTTCTGGATTTGTTTCATTTTGATGTAATCCTTGGGCCCATCTTGATATTCTTTCAGATAAATCTAAGACATTTTCTTGATCTAATTTCCACTGAACTGGTGCAGAAATACTACTAATAGGATAAAATGGATAGCCGCTTAAAATAGTATTTCTGTTGATTTGTATTAATAATGCACAAATTGATAATAATATGATCAATTTAGATTTATTGAAAATATTTTTATTTTTATATAACATATATAAAAATAAAGTAATAATCAATATGATCATTATTAGTAAAAAACTCATCTTTGATATAAATCCTAGTATTAGACAGGTAATGATAATTCCAATGTTCTTTTTAGATTCAAAAAACATTTTAAATATTTCAATACTGATAATAGATCCAAAAATAAATACAGGCAAATCAGTTCCAATTCCTGGATGCATATAAAAACAATTATTAATAAAAATCGGTATAAATAATAATTTCATTATATCTGAAACAATAATTGATTTTTGATTAAAAATCTTGACAATCGGTATAATAAAAAAATAATAGAATCCAATTGATAATAGATATCCACTAAAATTCCAGAATGCTCTAGATATAAATGGGAAACTATCTAAAATTGCAAGATGTAAAAAATGACCACTATCAAAACCAAAATGATCAAATAGATTAGCGAGCCCTTTTACTATAGGGTATTGCTGTGCCCAACGTATATTTTGAATATAATAAATTGGTTCATATAAAAGTTTCTTATTTCCAAGATTTGATATCCATATTAAAAAAATAAATAATAAACTTGAATGTGAAATTATATTTCTATAATATATTTTTTTAACATTATTTTTTTTAAAAAATAAATATATTATTAATAAAATATTAATAAATAATAAATAGCTGCTCAATAAGTTTAATGGAAAAATAAAATTAAGTGAGGAAATTAATATATAATGAAATAAAATTCCATATATATTTAATTCAGGTATGCTAGATATAGTTATTTTTTTTTTTATAAAAAATAGCTGAATTAATATACCAAAAGTAGAAAAATATATTAAAAAAAATATAACTTCAAAAAAATTACTTAAGCTATCTAAAATCATAATTAATAAAATAAAAAATTATTTTTCAATTAAATTATATTTTAAAATACATCTCAATGCTGAGATTCCATCTTTCCAATTTATTTTTTTACCTTCTTCATATGTCCTTCCAAAATATGAAATACCAACTTCAAAAATTCTACATTTACCTTGCTTTGCTAATTTTCCTATTTTTGCCGTTATTTCAGGTTCGAAACCAAATCTTTTTTCTTTTAAATCAATTTGATTAATAATTTCTTTTTTAAAAATTTTATAACCACATTCCATATCTGTTAAATTCAAATTAGTGAACATATTTGAAAGCATTGTTAAAAATTTATTTCCCCAGGAGTGCCAATAAAATAATACTCTATGTGCAGAACCACTCATAAATCTTGAGCCATATACAACATCTGCATTTCCAGATAATATCGGCTCAAGAAGCTTGGTATATTGATCTGGATTATATTCTAAATCAGCATCCTGTATTATAATAATATCACCGGTTGCCTCTTTTATACCTGAGCGAATTGAAAAACCTTTACCATAATTCTTTTCATGATTAATGGTTTTAATATTAGGCTGTTTATTATATTCTTTTAAGATTTTATACGTTTTATCAGTGGAACCATCATTAACTAAAATCAATTCCTTATCTTTAATATTCTCCACTTTAGAATTTTCAACTTTTTCAATAACTGTTTCAATAGTATTTTGTTCATTATATATTGGAATTATAATTGATAGTTTCATTACTAATCTTTCATTTCTTATTATTATAATTTAGATATAACTGATTTAAACTTTCCTGTATTATCTCTTGGTATTGCATCAAATTTTTCAATTTCAATTTTCACATCACCAATTCTTTTTTGTAATTCACTTATAATTTTTTTTTCATCTTTAATAGTATAGTTTTTTTCAGGAACAACATTGATTATAAAGAAACTAATAGATTCTTGAATAATTTGAGCCTCTTTAATATTTAAATTGGATTTAAATACTGGATCTAATCTGCCTATTTTCCTACCATCACTAGTTAAAACACAATCATCTTCCCTACCTTCAATATAAGTAATTATGGGTAATGTTCTGCTACATTTACAATTATAATTTTTATCAAGAGCAATTAAATCTCCTGTATCATATCTTAGTAGGGGCATATCCTTATTAATTAAACCAGTCGAAATTAATTTTCCTACTTTCCCATTCATTATTAAATTATTTTTTTTATCTAATATTTCCCATATCCCTGTTTCTGGCCAAGCATGTAGCTTCCCATATTGACATTCACTTGCTGCAGCTACAGTTTCTGACATTCCATATGTATCTCTACAAGGAGCTTGAAAAGCATTGGAAATAAGTTTTTTTTGTTGATTTGTAAGTATTTCTCCATTATTTAAAACTATTTTAACTTCAGGAAGAACTAAGCCTTGCTGCATTGCTTCATATGCAATATTATATAATGAAGATGCATAACCGTATATATACTGAGGTTTAAAATCAACTAAAGCTTTAACATAATATTTTATTGTGTGCGATGATATGTGATATACTGAAAAATAAATTTGATTTAAAGAAAAATTTTTTATCCAATATGGTGGAGAGGAATTTTTTTGATTTATTATAGTATAATTTTATATTATGCATTTACTTGAATTAGT
>CAYFHL010000148.1:0-3435 GCA_964342955.1 uncultured bacterium | reverse complement strand
CCCCAAGCTGTTCCTGCTATATCCATATGTACCCATGGAGTATCACCTACAAATTCTTTTAAAAATGCTCCTGCAGTAATTGTTCCAGCGAGCCTACCTTCACCTAAGTTTTTAATGTCCGCATATTTACCTTCAATCTGTTTTGTATATTCTGACCAAAGAGGAAGTTCCCAAACCTTCTCACCTGTAACTTTACTAGCCTCTTTGATTTCATTCATTAATTTTTCATTATTACCCATTACTCCACTTGCTGTATCACCCAAAGCAATTAAGACAGCACCTGTTAATGTCGCAAAGTCAATAATTGAAGTAGGTGAATATTTATCATTGATATAAGATAAAACATCTGCTAAAACCAATCTACCCTCAGCATCAGTATTTAAAACTTCAATCGTTTTACCATTATATGCCTTGACTATGTCTCCTGGCCTTTGGGCATTACTACCAGGCATATTTTCGGTTGCCCCTATTGCAAAAACAATATTAGCTTGAGGTTTTAAATTTGAAACGGCTTTTAAAACACCTAAAACGGTTGCGCTTCCACACATATCAAACTTCATTTCATCCATACTTGGTGAAGGTTTAATTGATATTCCTCCTGTATCAAAAGTCAAACCTTTACCAACTAAAGCTATTGGCTTTTCATTTTTTTTGCCACCCTTATATTCTACTATTATCATTTTCGCTGGTTCTTTAGCACCTTGAGCAACTCCTAAAAAAGCACCAAACTTCATTTTCTTAAAATCTTTAATATCAATAATTGTACACTTCATATTACTAGATTGATTTGCAATTTTCTTTGCTTCTTTAGATAAATAGGTAGGGGTCAATATATTTGCAGGATGATTACCCAAATCTCTTGCAAAACCTACACTCATTCCTATGCAATAACCTTTTTGTAAATTTTGAATATTTATATCGCCCCTAATCTCAACTGATTTAATTTTATTTTTATTTTTATTTTGAGTTTTGTATTCTATAAAATTATATGAACCTAGAACAAGACCTTCTGAAAATGATTGAGCATAATAATTATCCTTTAATCCAAAAGAATTTCCATCTATACTAATATTAGTATGATTAGTGGCAAAGCTGTCTTGAACTATTTGCGATGCAATGCTCCTTGCAAAATCACTTGTATAATTTTTTTTGTCACCTAATCCTAAAATCAAAACTCGCTTTATTTTATCATTACCATAGCATATAATTTTTGTATTTTTTTTACCTTTAAATTTTTCTAAAGATAAAACTTTTGAAATGTTTTTATTTAATTTTTGATCAATTTTTTTTTGTTCTGAACTTAGTTTCTTATTCTCAAAAATGCCCAAAATTAATAATTCACTATTAGATGTTAAATCATTTTCTTTATTACAAGTAATGTTTTTTAGATTAATCATAGTTTCCTCAAATAAAATTTAAACAGTAATTTTTATAACTAAAATAATATTGAAATCTAGCCTCTATTTTCAATGTCATACAAGTTACTTAAAAAGGAGAACAAAAAATGTTACATGAAGGAATGCTAAAAAAGGACTCTTTAAAAGGTAAAACTATACTCATTACTGGTGGTGGAACAGGACTAGGCAGATCAATGGCTAAATATTTTTTATCTCTTGGAGCAAATTTGATTATTGTAAGTAGAAAATTTGATGTCCTGGAAAAAACCGCAAAAGAACTAAATAAAGAAACAGGAGGAAACATTTTACCTTTACAATGTGATGTTAGAAAACATAAAGATGTTGAAAATATCCTTAGTCAATCAATTAAAGAATTTACTAATATTGATATTCTAATTAATAATGCTGCTGGAAATTTTATTAGCCCTACAGAAAATTTATCAACCAAAGCGTTTGATGTTGTTGTTGATATAGTTCTTAAAGGAACATATAATATTTCTTTATTACTTGGAAAACATTGGATAAATAATAATTTTCAAGGAAATATTTTAAATATTGTTACTACTTATGCACTAACAGGCTCAGGATATGTAATCCCTTCCGCATGTGCTAAAGGAGGTGTTTTAACTTTAACCAGATCATTGGCTGCAGAATGGGCAAAATATAATATCCGTGTAAATGCTATTGCTCCTGGGCCTTTTCCAACAAAGGGTGCATGGGAAAGATTATTTCCTAAGGCACTTTCAATACTTATTAATCCAAAAAAACGCTTGCCTTTAAAACGTTTTGGTGAACATCAAGAACTAGCAAATCTTGCTGCATATCTAATTTCGGAATACTCTGGGTATATTACAGGTGAAGTTGTTACTATTGATGGAGGAGAGTGGATTTATAATGCTGGCGAATTTAGCTGGTTAGATAAAATACCCAAAAAGATGTGGACTTTAATTGAAAAAGCCACAAGAAAAAAATAAAAAGCTAAAGTGTTTAGTTTAAAACAAGAATCATCCTAATATATAGTATAATATTTTAATTTAAATAACTACAAACACATGAAAAAATATATACCTATCTTATTATGCATCATAATAAACTTACTTTTCTCTCAACAATATAAATCACCAGCCGGTGGTTGTGAAATTAAAGGCACTGTTATTGATTCTTTAACAATGAATCCAATTGAGTATACTTCAATCTCTATTTTTAACTTAGAAAATCAATTAATAACTGGTGGAATTAGTAACACATTAGGTGAATTTCATATTTCAAAAATTAGGCCTGGAAAATATAATATTCTCATTGAATTTATTGGATATAATTCTGTTATTATAGATAATATATTATTATCCTATCAAGGCACTCGAGTGTTTAAAACCGGCTTAATAAAGCTTAAACCTACTTCAATAAAGATTGAGACTGTAAAAGTTTTTGATGAAAAACCTATTTATGAGTTTGAAACAGATAAAATGGTATATAATGCATCTGATGATATTGTTACAAGTAGTGGGACGGCAGAAGATGTTTTAAATAAAGTACCTATGATTACTGTAGATCAAGATGGAGAAATATCACTTAGAGGTAATTCTAATGTTAAAATTTTAGTTAATAGTAGGCCTAATAGATCTGGTGATATTGATAATATTCCAGCAGCATTAATTGATAAAGTTGAAGTTATTACTTCGCCATCAGCAAAATATGATCCAGAGGGTATGGCTGGAATAATAAATATTGTACTTAAAAAGGGTAAATATGAAGGTCTAAATGGAACTCTCAAAGCTTATGGAAAGATAAATAAATATAATAATGTACAGGATATGAATGGACTTACATTTTACTCTAACTATCAATCTGAAAAATTCAATATCTATGGATCAGGAACATTTAATAATAGATCTCGATATAGAACTGGTTATCGAAAAACTCTCTTAGATTATAATGAAATTACCTATAAAAATGACTATGGTACTTATTATGATTATGAGACGAATGTAGAAAAATTTATAAATAGCTATATGATTGGGACTGATTATTCTTTTAA
>CAYFHL010000147.1:0-3489 GCA_964342955.1 uncultured bacterium | reverse complement strand
AAAACCCAGGTTATTATTCAATTAATTGGAATGCTACACAATTTTCTAGCGGAAATTACTTTGTAAAACTCATTTCTGATGATTTTGTAAAAACTCAAAAGATCATTTTAATTAAATAATTTAGCATAAATTATTTTAGACTTATGAATTATTGTATTTATGGATATTCAAGATAAACTCAAAAAAATTCCGCAGATGCCTGGAGTTTACTTTTTTCATAATAAAAAGGGTGAAATAATATATATAGGTAAGGCAAAAGTATTAAAGAATCGTGTAAGATCATATTTCAATTCTTCTAATACAAAAGATGCTAAAACTCAAGTTTTGATTAAACATATTGCTGATATTGAATGGCTTGTAGTTGGAAGTGAAGTCGAAGCATTATTAACTGAGGCAAATTTAATTAAGGAACATAAGCCAAAATATAATGTTTTTTTAAAAGATGATAAGACCTTTCCTTATATTCGAATTACACAAGAGCCCTATCCAAGAGTAGAAATAATTAGACAAAAGAACCTTACCAAGGATAACCATAATTATTTTGGACCATACACAGATGCAGGGTATTTAAGAGAAATATTGAGAGTAATACATAAAATATTTCCAATTAGAACATGTACATTTAATATCAATAAAAAATCAATAATTGAAAAAAAATTTAAAGTTTGTTTAGATTATCATATAAAGAGATGCGATGGTCCATGTGAAGGCTTAGTTAAAGAAAAAGAGTATCAATTAATGATAAAACAAATTAGCCAATTTTTAAAAGGAAAAAATTTAGAAATTCAAAAATATTTAAAAACTAAAATGGAATATGCGAGTTCAAAATTAGAATATGAAGAAGCGGGTCGATACAGAGATCAATGGTTTGTAGTAAAAGAATTTATGAAAAAACAAAAAAAAGTAAGTCAAGATTTTAAAGATCGAGATATTGTTGCATTAACTTCAGAAAACACATATGGGATTGGTATAATAATGCGAGTTCGGAATGGTCATATGATGGGACAAGAAAAGTTTGTATTAAAAATTAATGATCCAATTAATGTTGAACTAAATTTAACTCAATTTTTTATTCAATATTATTCTTCTACTGTTGATATTCCAGATGAAATTCTTTTAGAAAATCAAATTGAAAATAAGACGCATTACTCTTCATGGTTAAGTAAAATAAAAAATAAATCAGTAAAAATCATTATACCAGCAATAGGAGAGAAGAGTCGTTTGGTTGCTATTGCTAAGCGCAACTCAAGTTTACGTTTAAAAGAATTGCGTTTGAAAAAAATTAAAAGAAAAGAATATTTAAGTAAACCAATTCTTCAGCTTAAAGAAGATTTAGGGATGGATGTACCTCCTCGTCGAATTGAGGCTTTTGATAATTCAAATATTCAAGGTGAACATCCCGTATCTGGAATGGTATGTTTTATTGATGGTAAACCAAAGAAGACAGAATATAGAAAATTCCATATAAAGAATGTAAAAGGAATTGATGATTTTGCATCAATATATGAAGTAATAAAGCGTAGGTACAAAAGATCTATTAATGAAAAAAAACCTTTACCTGATTTGATTTTAATTGATGGTGGTAAAGGGCAATTATCAGCAGCAAAATCAGCTTTGGATAGTTTGGGCTTAGGATACTTGTTTGTAATTGGAATTGCTAAGCGCTTAGAAGAAGTATATAAGCCCGGAATAAAAGATCCACAAAATATCATAAAAACATCTGCCGGTTTACATTTATTAAGATATATAAGAGATGAAGTTCATCGTTTTGCAATAACATTTCATCGAAATATTCGTGATAAAAAAATGTTAGAAAGCAGATTTGAATCCATATCAGGGATGGGTAAAAAAAGAATAAATAGACTGTGGGAAATTTATCCATCTTTGGAGTCTATAAAACAAGCAAAGGTTAGAGAGATAAGTAGTAAAACCGGATTTCCTAATAAAATTTGTATAGAAATAAAAGCATTATGCAACTAGATGTTGACGGATTTTAATATAGATACAATTAATTATTTTCGTAAATTATCGAATAAAATAAAAGAAAAAAGGTAATTCTATACAATAAAATGAAAAATTCTATTTTTACATCAGAATCTGTAACTGAAGGACATCCAGATAAAGTATGTGACCAAATATCAGATTCTATTTTGGATGCAATTCTATCAAAAGATCCAAATGGTAGGGTAGCATGTGAATCTCTAACAACTACAAATTTAGTAGTTATATCAGGTGAAATTAGTACTAATCATACACCCGATTACACCCAAATCATAAAAGATACTATAAATAAAATTGGATATAATGATATGAAATCTGGATTTAGTTCAGAAGGAGTTAGTATTCAAATACATTTAGAAGAACAGAGTGCTCATATCGCTCAAGGTGTTGATTATTCAGAAAATAAAGATCAAGGTGCAGGTGACCAAGGTTTGATGTTCGGTTTTGCTTGTAATGAAACACCAGAGTTAATGCCTCTTCCTATTGTATTATCTCATAAGTTAGCTGAACAGCTGGCTAAAGTAAGAAAAAATGGCAGCCTACCATGGTTAGGCCCTGATGGAAAAAGTCAGGTATCAATTGAATATAATGGTTTTACTCCTATAGCAGTAAAAAAAGTAGTAATTGCAACTCAACATGATGATATGTTAGATAAATTTTCTTCAGAAGAGGAAGAACATGCATATATATCTAAAGAAGTTATAAATAAAGTTATTAGACCTATTCTCGAAGATTATAAATATGATTATAAAGAAAATTTTATAATTAATGGAACAGGAAGATTTGTTATCGGTGGCCCGGAAGCAGATACGGGCTTAACTGGTAGAAAAATTATTGTTGATACATATGGAGGCTATGCTAGACATGGTGGTGGTGCGTTCTCTGGTAAAGATCCATCAAAAGTAGATAGATCCGCAACATATATGGCACGGTATATTGCAAAAAATATTGTTGGATCGGGTGTCGCTGAAAGGTGTGAAGTACAACTAGCATACAGTATAGGTGTTGCAGAACCAGTTTCTGTTTCAGTTAATACATTTGGAACATCTCAATTTTCTGATATTGAAATTGTGGATTGTATACTAAAAGAGTTTGAGTTGACTCCCAAAGGTATTATAGATACCCTTAATCTCAAGAGGCCTATTTATAGAGAACTAGCAGCATATGGACATTTAGGTAGAGATGGATACCCATGGGAAGAAACAAATAAGATAAATGAAATAAAGAAATATTTCAGATTGGAGGAAGCTGTTGGATAAAGAAATTATTGGAAAAAAAAACAAGGAACTGGATTATAAGATTGCAGATATGTCATTGGCTAAATTAGGCTGGAATGAAATAAAATTAGCTGAAAAAGAAATGCCTGGTTTAATGGCTTTAAGAAAAAAATATTCTAAAGAAAAACCTTTGAATGGAGCAAGAATAGCAGGATGTATACATATGACAATTCAAACTGCAGTTCTTATTGAAACTCTTGTAGATTTAGGA
>CAYFHL010000146.1:0-3533 GCA_964342955.1 uncultured bacterium | reverse complement strand
CATTTGCTAAAACTGTTTTTTCAACCGGATCCCAATTTACATAAGTTTCTTTTCTGACCACTAGACCCTTGTTAAAAAAATCAATAAATAGTTCTTGTTGGTGTTTGTAATATTCTTCATCACAGGTAGAAATTTCTAAATTCCAATCAATAGACAAACCCAACAATTGTAGCTGATGTTTCATTGTGGAAATATTTTTTTTTGTCCAATCTTTTGGATTTAAATTATTTTCTCGAGCAGCATTTTCTGCCGGCAAACCAAAAGAATCCCAGCCCATTGGATGTAAAACATTGAAGCCTTGCATCATTTTATACCTTGCTATCACATCGCCTATGGCATAGTTTCTAACGTGACCCATATGAATTTTTCCTGATGGATATGGAAACATTTCAAGGCAGTAGAATTTTTTTTTCTTATCTGTATTTTTAAATTGATTTTTTTTTTCAGACCAAAAAAGCTGCCATTTCTTATCTATTTCCTCTACATTTATTTTATTCATGAAATATTAGAACTTAATTCTTTTTTTTCTTCTCTTTACTAGCCGCATCTAAGAGGGCTGCTTTTCTAACAATGTCTGATCTAATTGTCTCTTCAAGTTTAGTTGAGGTAATTTTTTTTATAATACAATTTGATTGTGTTTTGCACGTTTTTCTGTGAATTATTATTCTTAAGCTATCAGCTCTTATTTCGTTAGATAAAAATCTAATGGTAAATTTTAATGAATCGTTACTGGTGTTAGAATCTGTATACCAATCACTAATAATCATGCCTCCAGCATAATCAACGGTAACAAGGGGCATAAAATCAATAACATCAAATGTTGCTCTCCATAAAGGATTAGATGTACTAAATTCATAATTAGTTTTTCCACCACCTAAAGATTTTTTTAAGGAGAATCCTCTACCTTCATCAACATTTTGTCTGGCCCTTTTCTCGCCCTCCATTTCCATCTTTCTAGCATCACCAGGTTTTAGTCCGCCAGGCACGCACGAATGGAGTAATAGGCATAACGCCAAAAGGCTAAAAAACTTAGTTAAAATCTTTGTTAAATTTTGCATCCCGATAATTTTTTATAATCCATAGGGTGCAAATAAACATTAAAAAAACCTTAATATTTATGTGATATTTATACAACAGTTAAAGAAAAAACAGACAAAAAATCAATAAAAACATGAAAAATAGCTACATTTTCATTACTTTCAGCTCAGTTTATTTAAATAAACAATTATGGAGATAAACATGAAAAATGTAACAAAAGTAGGTTTATCAGCTCTAGCTGGAGCGTTAGCATTTACTTCTGCAAACGCAGGGGATGTTAGCATTTCAGGTAGTATGATTGCCTCTTACACAAAACATGGTGGTTACAATACAACTGGTAACCCCTTTGGTATGAACAAAGAATTAACTGTTGCTGCTTCAGGTGAGTTAGACAACGGTGTCGGTGTTGCATACAAACAAACAATCACTAACGCAATGGGATACAATGATAGTGAATTAGTTTTCACTGGAGTTCCTATGATGGGAGACGCTACTCTAGCGTTGACTTCTGCTGGTGACCCTCTTAGCGCTATTGACGACGTAACGCCAATCGCTTTTGAAGAAGCAAGTGCTGCTGTTGGTTCACTTAAAGATGTTAACGGTATAGACGGTACATACGGTATTCGTTACACACTAGCTGATGTAATGGGTTCTGGAATGACTGTAGACGCTATGTACACACCAAGACATAGTACTGGTGACGCTCAGGCAGAAAAAGGTACTTCTGGAAACACTGCTCCGGCAGCCGAAGATGGCTTCGCAGTAGTTGTTAAAGGTTCTGTTCCTGGTGTTGACGGTCTAGACATTGGTGCTGGTTACGCTGTTAAAAATAACAACGGAACTACAGCAACAGGTGCTGACGTACATGAAGGTACTGCATATGTTAATTACGCATTTGGAGCGCTTAAAATTGGTGCTCAAAGAGGTGTAGTTGATACTGATGCTACTGCTGAAACTCAGTACGACAATGAGTACATGGGTGTTTCTTACGCAGTGAACGACAGCTTGTCTGTTTCTTACAACGTCATAGATTCTAGAAAATCTTCTGGCGGTGTTGATGTAGAACAAGACTTCGATTCAATCTCACTATCTTATACTTCTGGTGGAATGACTATTGGTATATTAGATGCTGATTGCGGTAACTGTTCTTACACAGCTAACAGAGATCAATCTGCTAGAGCTGTACAAATGACAGTTGCGTTCTAAAGAACGTTAAAGACTTTTATTAAAAAAAGCCGGTACATATGTGCCGGCTTTTTTTTTATCTGATGATAAAGCCACTCCAGATACATTTAAGTCTTTTATATGAGAGAAATTTTTTTCTTTAATTCCTCCAAGAGCTATAAAGTTAACAGGAAAGGTTTTAGACAATAGGTTAAACTTTATTTTTCCTAAAAAATCTTTTTTGTAACTATAATTTGTTCTAAATAATCTTGATAAAAAAATCTGATTACATCCTTGCTTTATTTTTTCATTAATTTCTAATGGGTTATGTGCGCTTCCTATTATATCTATTTTGGGATTAATATATTTTAAGTGCCAAAATTGCTTTTTATTATGTGCGGATATGTATAATTTATTGGTCTTTAAGAGGAATAAAATTTTTATGTTGTTTGCAACATATAAGTTGATTTTTCTTTGCGCACAATCATTCTTAAATCTTTTTAAATCTTTTAACTTCGATTTTTCTGGATTTCTCAATACTAAAATAGCACCTGTCTTTTTTACGTAATCTAGGTTAATCTCATTTAGTTTGTTGATCAAAAAATATAAATAATTTTTCTTTTTTGTCATGATTGTTGATAAAAGTATAAATAAATTAACCTCAATACAAGAAAATATAAAAAAAATAAGCACTAATAATTTGATTAAAACAGAAATTGTTTGTGTTTCTAAAACTTTCTCAATAGATGTGTTGTGGCCATTAATAAATCACGGACACTTTCATTTTGGCGAGAACAAAGTTCAGGAAGCAGAGAAAAAATGGAGAAAAATAAAAGAGGAAAATTCTAATTTAAAACTTCATATGGTAGGGAAACTACAGTCTAATAAAGCAAAAAAAGCAGTACAGTTATTTGATTTTATTCACTCTTTAGATAATATAAAATTAGCCGATGTATTAAAGAAGGGAGAAGTGGAGCTTAACAAAAAATTGTCCTATTTTATTCAAATTAATGTTGGGGACGAATCCCAAAAAGCTGGCATCCCACTAGATAGTGCAAAAGATTTTCTAAAATACTGCTCTAATGAAATTAAACTAAATGTAATTGGTTTAATGATTATTCCTCCTAATGACAATAATCCAGACAAGTATTTTGAAAAAGTTTCAAAATTAAACTCTAATCTTGGTCTAAAACATTTAAGCATGGGTATGTCCTCAGACTATGAAGTGGCTGTTAAATTTGGATCTACTTTTTTAAGAATTGGCTCTGCAATATTAGGAGAAAGAAATACTAATAAATAAATAGTTTAGTTTTTTTTGTAATAAGTGGTAA
>CAYFHL010000145.1:0-3561 GCA_964342955.1 uncultured bacterium | reverse complement strand
GAAGCATTAGGAACTGTATCAACACAGAAACTCATGCTTTTAAAATAACTGATTTAAATTTAAAAAAAGCCCACATTAAACATGTGGGCTTTTTTTTATTTAAAATATAAATCTAATTTTTTCAAACATACTTTTTATCATAAATTTATACTCTCATTTGAAATCAATATCTAATTATTCAGGAGGAAATAATGAAAATATTTTCATTTACAGCATTATTAATTTCTTTTATTTTATGTCAAGAAACAACTTCATATAGCTGGGAAGATGGAGGAACAATACTTGGCTCTTATGGCAATTTATCAAACCCACAAAATGTTGGGCCAACCGATGGAATAGAACCATATGATGGAAATTATATGCTGACTGTTTCTGAATCACCCGTTGATGGTACACCTCAAGCATTTATAGCTTGGATTACTGATATATCTAGTGGTGATGCGATAACTGCTTGTTTCTATGGATATGATACATCACCTAATGCTTCCCCATCATTAAGAATATGGGGCAGTTGGACATCTAATGATGATATTAATTCATATGGGGGTGCCGTTGAAGGAAATACAGATTATACTGATGGAACAGGATGGAGCGAAGTATGTCATACTTTTACAACTAATAGTCCTGATAGCAATGGAAATATTAATTGGGATTCTGGTGAAGGCTTAGTCATTCAAGCTAGGCTATATAGTAGTTCTTCAGGTACTCCAGATCCAACAATATACTATATTGATTTAGTAACAGTAACAGCACCTGCTAGTGCGACTGTAACTTACCCAGGTTCAACTGGACCTGCTACTGAACCCATTGCAGATGCTGGTGAAAATCAAATTATTGAACCTGGTAATAATGTTATATTGGATGGCAGTTCTAGCTCAGATCCTGATGGCACTATTGATTATTATGAATGGTCTCAAATTAGTGGTACAGCAGTTATATTATCTGATGAAGAATCTTCAATTACAAATTTTACTGCACCAGATGAAGCAGGAGAACTCATATTTCAATTAACTGTATGGGATAACGATGGGAATGAAGATAGCGACCAAGTGTCTATCTATGTATCTGGAACAACATCTATTCGTGATATCCAATATACAGAAGAACAAGGCCAATATTGTTATGATTCTCCAATGTCAGGTGAAATAGTAAGTACTTTTGGAGTTGTCACTGCTGTAAAACCAGGAACATATCCTAATTTTTATTTAAAACAACCAGGGGTTGGTAGCTGGGGAGGAATCTATGTCTATGATACTTCTGTATCACCTAGTATTGGTGATGAAATCACACTTTCTGCAACTGTAAATGAGTATTATAGTTTCACACAGTTAATAGATGTTTCATCATTTACAATTGAATCAACAGGCAACAGTGTCAATCCAATATCAATCTCATGTGAACAATTAGGGACTGATTGTTCTTTTGAAGGTGAAATGCTTGAAGGTATGCTGGTTTCAGTACATAATGTTGTTGTAGAAAGTGTCGATGAATATGATAATTGGCATGTTAATGATGGTTCTGAAACTATTCTAATTAGCGATTACTTTTTTGATGGGAATTGGCCTCAAGTTTCAGGAGGTGAAACATATGGAACAATTACTGGCGTTGTAGAATATAGCTATAGTGAGTTTAAAATTCTTCCTAGAAATATTAATGATATGAATGAACTAGAATATGAAAACCAATTGTTTTCACCAAAAGAACATATGATTATTTCTAATTATCCTAATCCATTTAACCCATTTACCACTATTGAAGTTGACATACCACACTCTGGCTATACTTCAATTGATATTATTGATTTAAATGGTAATATTTTGAATGAAGTTTACAATGGTTTTTTAGACTCTAATAACCCACATTATTTCATATGGGATGCAAGCAATTATAGTAGCGGTATTTATTTTACTCAAGTCAAGCTAAATAATTATATAAAAAAACATAAAATAACTTTACTAAAATAGAACAGAGTATTGGAATTATTAAAAAATAAAAGTTTCCAAAAATTTATTTTCAGCTTTATAATTTTTTCATTTATTTTTGGTAATCAAGCTAATCATTTAGTACTCAGCTCAATTGTTATTCAACCCAATGAAGCTGAGGCTTTTTCAATATATAATCCTACTAATGAAGAAATTAATCTTAACAATTATTATATTTGTGATGATAATAAATATTATCAAATACAAACAGATAATAATCTATCCCCATCAAGTTCACAGAGTGGATTTACAGCACACTTTCCAAATATAAATATAGCTCCTGATGAAACATTAACAATTGTTTTAAATGAAAACTATCAATCTTTTTATGGAATGGATTTTAATCCTGATATAACAATGTTTAGCAGTAGTATATATCACAATATGGTAGAAACGGAAAGTGGTTCTTTTGGAAATCCAGATGGGAATAGATTGGATGATAATGATGAAATGCTAATTTTATTTTATTGGGATAATAATACAAGCAATAATGTTAAGGATGTAGACTACTTTTTATGGGGTGAAATCTATGAAGCTATAAATAAATCTAATATAGCTAACTATTTACCAGATACTGAGCCTGAAGATCAAAAATATTTTGAAGAAATACCAAATGAATATTATCATTTTATACGAAATTCATTTCTTGATGAATTTGATGAAATCCTAACTGGTGGAAATGGTATAACTAATCATGATGAAACAAGTGAGAACTTTAGACTATCATGGTCTATATCTTTATTACCTGGATTAATTCCAGGATGTACTGAACCAACTGCACATAATTATAATATCGAAGCTAACTTTGATGATGGGAGTTGCCTAAATTCTTTTCAAAGTATAATTAATGGACTTTATGATTGTCCAGAAAGTTCAAACGGATATTGTAATTTAAATGAGCCACTATGTCCTAAAATAAAAATCCAAGGAATGGTTGTAGATTACTTTGATGTAACTGTTTATAATGGGCCACATGCTATTACGATCGAAGACTCTGATGGATATAGACTAGAAATATCCGTTTGGCCTTCAGAATGGGATTTAGCAAATGATGATACTTTAGGTTATTTTATCAATCCTCCATTCAATCGTTTTCTTATGGAAGCAAATGGTAGTGTTTTTGAATATGAAGGAGAAAAACAAATACTTATTTGTAAACCAGAAGATTTTTATTTATTACAATCTTTTGATCAAGAGGGAATTGAATCTCAATTTGAAAATAATATAACAAGTATTGAACCTGCACCATATGTCTTGATACCATCTATGAATGAAACTTTAGATTTTTCATACTCTTTTCCTAAAAACTCTAGAGTTATTATTCGGATTTTTGATATTTCAGGCAAATTAATAACTTCACTTGTTGATAAATACTATAATTTTTCAGGAGAAGTAATTCGGAATGAATCATCATCTGCTTGGGATGGTAGAGACCATTTGGGCCAAATAGTCCCTCCAGGAACATACATTATGCATATTGAAACTATGGAACCAGCTACAGGTCAAACCCAAACAGATGCAGCACCCATTGTTATAGGTGTACAAAATTGAATAAATTAATATTATTAATTCTAAGTCT
>CAYFHL010000144.1:0-3566 GCA_964342955.1 uncultured bacterium | reverse complement strand
GGGATAGAAATGAAAAAACTAATTACAATTATATTAAGTATAACAATAATGTTTAGTCAAAATGAAATTGGAGGTCTAACTTATTTTGATTTTACAAATATTGAAGATGCCTCTGGATTTAATCTTATGAGACAATATTTATCTGTATCAGGTAGTTCATCAGATAATATGAATTATAAAATAGTTATAGATGTAGGTCGAACAGATATGGATAGTAGATTAACAGCATTTTTAAAGAAAGCTCAAGTTGATCATACGACTGATTATGGAAAAATAAGTTTAGGCTTAATTGGAATGAATACATATGGTGTTCAAGAAAAAAATTGGGGATATAGATTTATTTCAAAATCTGCGATTGATAAAAATAAATTTTCAGCTACGACAGATTTAGGCATAGGATACTCCAATATCTTTATGGAAGATTTACACCTTAGTGCACAACTTACGAATGGTGAAGGTTATAAAAAATTTCAAGAAGATAATTTTTATAAATTTTCTTTAAATGCAACATATGGTGAAAAGAAATTAAATAAAAATGATGGATATAATTTGGGATTTGTTTTTTCAACACTGCCAACTGAAAGTGATCCAATAAATATGATAAGTGGTTTTGGTGGATATGCTGGAAACAATCTTAGAATAGGTGCAGAATATGATATGCAAACTTCAGGTGATTTAGAACAGACCATAGTATCAATAACTTCAAATTATAGAGTGCTTGATAATTTAGATGCATATGTTCGTTATGATATATATGATGAGAATACAACTGATGAAATGAATGGCGAAAATTATCTGATAGCTGGAATACTACTAAATTGTGGTAATGGATTATCAGTAGCACCAAATATTAGAATGACATCATTTGAAAATTCTGATAATGATGATGAAATGGAATACAAAATTAATTTTCAGTTCAAATTTTAGTGTATTGACTATATAGTAAGGTTTTTTTGATTTTACTAAATATAAAAAATTTGTAAAAATTATAGCATGGAAATTATAATTCTACTGATTGCGGCATTTATCACATCCTCAATTTCTGCAGTCATTGGAATGGGTGGTGGAGTGATACTCTTAGGAATAATGGCTATTATTATTCCTCAAGGTTTTATGGTTGTTGCGCTGCATGGTATAATTCAACTTACAAGTAATATTACTAGAGCATACGTATTTAAAAAATATATTGATATTAAGATTGTTAAACAATTTTTTTTAGGTGCATTGTTAGGCTTGTTTTGTTCATCAATAATTATTTTAATGTTGGTAGAATTTTTTAGTGTAAGCTCTGCAAATGAAATTAAAGTAGATTTTTTAAAGCCTTTAATTGGAATATTTATTATTTGGTATTTATTCCTAAAAGGTCCCAAAAAACCAAAGGGAAATCAGACATTTTTTTTAGTTGGATCTATTAGTGGAATAAGTACAGTTTTTATTGGTGCTACAGGTCCTCTAATTGCGCCATTTTTTTTAAAAAAAAATCTAATAAAAGAGAGTATTATTGCAAATAAGGCTATATGCCAAGCTATAACTCATATAGGTAAAATCCCATTATTTATTTATTTTTTCAATGTAGATTACATATCGGAAATTAATATACTCTTGCCTTTGATGATTGCTGTTTTCATTGGAACTAATATTGGGAAAAAAGTACTTAATTTTATTCCTGAAAATATTTTTAGAATTCTATTTAAAGGGGCATTATTCATAATTTCAATAAAATTAATAATATTTAATTAATGAAAATTGAAAGGTTGAAAATGAGGTTATTTTAACACTAATTTTATCTTACACTAACTAAAACAAATATCAATATGAAAAAAATTATTTTATTGCTCATATTTTCTACTATCTTTAGCTCAGAACAAATATATAATAATAGTTTAGCATTAATTATAGGTATTAATGACTATCAGAATATAGGTAGGTTGAACTATGCAGCAAATGATGCAAAGGCCATCAAAGACCTACTAATTAGAAAATATAATTTTAAAAATGAGAATATCGAATTAATACTAAATAAAGATGCGACAAAGCAAAATATTCTAAAGGGATTTAATAAAATTCTATTAGATGCAGATGAAAATGATCGAGTTTTGATATTTTATGCTGGGCACGGTGAAACGTTTACATTGCCAAGTGGTGGTGATAAGGGATACCTGATGCCTGTAGATAGTTTCGCTGATCAATTATTTTTAACAGGTATTCCAATGCAAACAATTTATGAAATTGCAGAAATGTCCTATGCTAAACATATTTTATATTTAATTGATGCATGTTATGGAGGGTTATCAATTAGTAGTACAAGAGGTCTTGGTAAACCACAAACCAATGAAAATTTGTATCTGAAAAAAATAACTAAAGAAAGTGGGCGTCAAGTTATTACAGCTGGCGGCAAGGAAGAGAAAGTAATTGAAAAATCTTCATGGGGACATAGTGCATTTACAAGAAACCTCCTTAAGGGTTTAGATGAAAAATTAGCTGATTCAGATAATGATAATATCATAACCGCAAGTGAGCTCGGTAATTTCCTAAAAAAGAGAGTTACTCAAGATTCAGATGGTGCACATACTCCACAAACAGGAAGGATAGGATCTGAAGAAGGGGAGTTTGTTTTTTTAGATTCAGAATATACTTCAGATTTTGTAGAGTCATCTGATAATAAGCAAAGTGAAGATATAGCTTGGTATTCTAATCAAATATCTAGCTTGAAGAATGAAATAGAAATATTACAAAGAAGTTCTACTGAAGCATCTAATGCTATAGAGCTCTATAAGCCTGATAAACCTATCTTAATTATTTTACCATTTGAATCTGAATATCATGATGTTCCTAAATCAATACAAAGAAAGTTAACGGATATTGTGTCGAGTAGTCTAGGCTCTATTAAACGATTTAGGGTGGTTGATAGAAATAATATTAGACAAATTTTGCAAGAAAAAAAATTCCAAGCATCAGGCTTGACAAACTTAGATCCCAACGAAATCAATGAAATTGGAAGCATTTTAGCTTCTAAAGAAGCCATTCAAATTAAAGGGATTAATTTTGGTCAAGTTGGAGTTGCCTCTGATATTTCACATATGAGCAGTTATGAAGAATCTCAAGAAATAAAGCTTGCTAGGATTAGGTATGGTGTTGAAAAATCCTATAAAGTTGATACGACCGCATTCTATACTAATATGCGTACAAATTTATTAGCTGAAGTAAGAAAAATTAATATTGAAACGGGAGAAATTTTAGATTCAAAAACATTTGAAGTAGTTCATGAAGGAGGAATAAGATCAGAATCATTAGGAAAAGCGTTAGTCAAACTTCAAAATGAAGTGAGTGATTGGATAAAAAATAAATTTAGTTTAAAGAGTACTGTAGTTGAGATTAATGGCAATGATTTAGTAGTGTTAGCTGGAGAAGATATGGGGGTAAAAGAAGGTACAATTTATAATATTCAAGAGTTTGAAACTGAAAAAATTATAAATGGACAAAAAATATCTATTGCTGGAAAAAATGTCGGAATGGTTAAAGTATATAGTGTTGGAAAAAACTCTTCTAATGCAAAGATTATTCAA
>CAYFHL010000143.1:0-3587 GCA_964342955.1 uncultured bacterium | reverse complement strand
TAGAGAAAATTGATCAAGTTCGTCAACTTACTTTAGAAGGCCATGTTTATGGAAGTGTAAAAGATGAACCTTTTGGTGAAGCGACTATGAGAGGAATGCAACATGTTAAGGTTGCTGTTTCTGGTGTAGGTAATGCCTATACAGATGAGAATGGCTATTATTCTATAGATATTGGAAATTCAGATCGTTCAGTTAACGTAAAGTTAGAAGGTAATTACTTGAACACTAATAACCAGAATGGATCTGATGCGAGTATTACAAGAACAGTGTCGCCTGGAACTACCGAAGATTTTAATTTCACATTCTCCAATTCTATACCTGGCGAAAGAGATACTTACTATCACGCTAACTTAATTCATGATCATGCGAAATCCTTAGATAATGGAATGACGGGAGGGGATTATATCATGCCTGCTGCAGTAAATATTGGTTCTGAGGATTCTTATTGGCCCTGCAATGCATATTGGGATTATACGGGTATTAACTTATTTTCTGAAGGTGGAGGATGTGCTGCAACAGACCAAATGGCAGATGTTATTTATCATGAATATGGTCATGGTTTGCAACAATTTATTTATGATCCATATTCACCTTCTTATAGTGGAACAGGTTTAAGTGAAGGTTGTTCTGATTATTGGGCAATGTCTTTAGTCAATTCTCCATGCTTAGGTAATGGTTTCTTTGGGGAAGGTACATGCCTTAGAGATGGTGAGAATACTTTGCAATATCCTGCGAATTCTTGTGGAGGTTCTGTTCATTGTATGGGAGAATATATAATGGGTTCGCTTTGGAAAATGAGAGAAAATTTAATTGCCCTGCATGGATATGATGCTGGTGTTCAAATTGCAGATGAATTATTTTATTGGGGGCAAACAGGCAGACCATTCAATGATCCAGATTATTTAACTGAAATACTTATTGCTGATGATAATGATGGAAGCATAGCAAATGGTACTCCAAATTATATGCAAATATGTGATGCATTTGGAACTCATAATTTAGATTGTCCCTTTGATGGTCCCTTTGCTGAACTAGAAATTACTTCACAGTCATTAGATTTTGTGGTATCTCAAGGTGAGATTGCGACTTCTGAAATACAAATTTCAAATGTGGGTCAAGAAAATTCTGTTTTAACATACAATTCTGGAGCAACTCCATTTGTAAATAATGGAGGAGGCCCTGATGAATATGCTACATTTTGGTCAGACTCTGATATTGAAGAAAGTCTTTCATATGAATGGATTGATATATCTAATGATGCTTCATTATATAATTTTCAAAGTAATGATGATGCGGGAGAGCCTATTGAAATAGGTTTTGAGTTTCCATTTATGGGCTCAACCTATTCTCAATTATTTGTTAATCCAAATGGTTGGTTAGGTTTTGGAAGTGATAATTCAGGTTGGGAGAATTTGTCAATACCATCCTCTGCAGCTCCTGGACCTGCAATTTTTGGTTTATGGGATGATTTAAATCCCATTAATGATGATTGTAATTCCTATTGTTCAGGAGAAGTCTATTATAATTCAAATTCTCAACGTTTAGTTGTTTGGTTTGATGAGGTTGCCCATTGGTGGACTAATTTTGAAAATAGTTTTTATAATTTTCAATTTGTACTATATGTTAATGGTGATATACAAATTAATTATCAATCTTTGACGGGTGACCATACTGCAACAGTGGGTATTCAAAATGCTGATGGCTCAAATGGGCTTGAAGTTGCTTTTGATGAAAATTATTTACATGATAATTTATCAATTAATTTTTCAAAGGGTCCAGACTGGATTACTTTATCACCTTCATCAGGTCAAGTTAATCAAGGCTCAACAGAATCTATTCAAGTTGAAGTTAATTCAGCAGAATTGATGGATGGTGATTATTCAGGATTTATTAGTTTTGTAACTAGTGGAGGAAATGCTGGTATTCCAATTTCAATGACTGTATCAGGAAGCATCTTATCTGGTGATGTAAATGGTGATGATATTGTTAATATACTGGATATTATTTCACTAGTCAATTTTATCTTAGATATATCTTTTCCTGAAACTTGGCAATTTATTGCAGGAGATACAAATGGAGATGGTATCCTAAATATTTTAGATGTTATTCAAATAGTTAATTCAGTTTTAGAAGATTAATTATAAAAATTTTATTATAACTTTTAGATTCATATTAGAAAGTTTTCGTCAGTTATAGATAAAAATTGTAAATTACTATATATGAAAACTTTTTTCCGCTTAAATCATAAAAGGTGTTTACTTATCTTTTTCATAATTATTTTTGGATGTGGAACAGATCCAGTTGAAGAGATTATAGAAAATTATGAAAATGGAATAAAAAAGATATTTGTAAGATTTCATTCAGACCCTAATGTATTAGAAAGATATATTTATAATAATATAGGTGAAATGGTTCATTTTGAAAGAGATAGCTTAAATAAAAAATCTGATTTTAAAGATTATATGTTAGGGTATTGGATTATGGAAAACATGACAATTGATGGAGATACCATTTTTAATCGTTCTGGTGAGATTGATAGTTTAAATGATCCGAATATATACCATTTTACTAAAAATAAGTTAGTTGTTAAAGGTTATGAATATTTTGCTGATTATAAAATTTTATATCTAGATAGTACACGCATAGAAATGGAGGGGACTTGGCAATTTGGTAGTGAGGGCGAAGAAACATTTAGAAAGCAGCGTATATACGATATAAAATACTTCCAAATTGAATCATACACTAATATATTGTGGGATGATTTTCTTAATGATGATGAAAAAGAGGAAATTGTTAGATTTCGTAGATTGTTAAATTATCAAACGCCAAAATTTTCTGATTCGTTAGCATTGAGTCAGGATCAATAATAGCCCCGGTAGTCCTTTTTTCTTTTCCTTGCAATATATAGAGAATAATTTTAAATTGAAAAGATTTAATATAGACTAATAAAGTTTATTAGTATACATAGATGTTGATATTGTGATATATCTCACAAAAATGTTTTTATTGATTGGTAATTTGATTTTGTGATCGTTTACATATTTATTTGGTCACATTTAATTTAATTTTAAGTGCAAATTAAATGAAGGGTTTGCTTTTTTATAGATGAAAATAGGTTTTATGAAACAATTAATTAATATAATATTGCTGGTTTTTATGGGAATGTTAAGTGCTGAAACGCTTGAGATTACTTATAATACAGCAACTGATATTGCCGGATTCCAATTTGATGTTGAGGGAGTAACGGTTAATGGAGCAAGCGGAGGTGATGCTCAAGATGCTGGATTTACAGTTCAAGCAGCTAATGGTACTGTATTAGGATTTAGTTTTTCAGGTGCTGTCATTCCTGCTGGAAGTGGGGTTTTAACAATCTTAGATGTAGATGATGCTTCAGTCGCTTGTATTAGCAATGTAGTTTTTTCTGATACAGATGGTGCTCAACTAGAGACAAATAATGATTGCAACAATGTAGAAGAGCCACAGCCAGAAACAGGAACAATAGAAATTTTATATAGTATGAGTGATGATATTGCAGGGTTTCAATTTGATGTTGAAGGTGTAACGGTTAATGGAGCAAGCGGAGGTGA
>CAYFHL010000142.1:0-3633 GCA_964342955.1 uncultured bacterium | reverse complement strand
CATACCATGATTTCTAATAGAAACTAATTTTTCATAAATAAACTTTTTATTAGTAAATATAGCTCCACCATCTCCATAGCATCCAAGTGGCTTTGCTGGAAAAAATGATGTTGTTGCAATATCTCCAAAACTACCAGCTTTTTGACCAGCAATTTCAGATCCAAAACTTTGCGCTGCATCTTCAATAATTGGAACTTCATATTTATTGCTTATTTTTTTTATATCAATATAATTTGCAGGTAGTCCGAAAATATCAACTGGTAAAATAATTTTAGGATTTAATTGTTTTTTATTTAAACATTCTTTTATACAAATATCTAATTGTTGTGGATTAAGATTAAATGTATCTTCACAAATATCAACGAATACTGGAGTAGCTCCTAATAACTGTATTACTTCTGCTGTTGCAATAAAAGTAAATGGGCTAGTAAATATCGCATCTCCTGGACCAACATCTAATGACATTAATGACATTAATAGAGCATCTGTTCCAGAGGAACAGCTTATGCAATATTTCATATTAGTATATTTTGATAATTTTTCTTCTAGTATGTTTACTTCAGGCCCCATAATATACTGCCCATGCTCTAAAACTCTATTTATAGCATTATTTATAGGGGATTTTAACTGATTATATTGTTTTTTTAAATCAATAAATTTCATGGATATTTATGTTTTATAATTCTTTTGATAAATTTTCCACATTGAAGATAAAATGCAATCTATAGTTGAAAATTGACATTGCCAATTAATAATTTCTTTTGCTGTATTCGAAACAGATACTAACTCTGCTATATCACCTTTTCTTCTTTTTGTTATATTATATTTAATAGATCTTTTTGTTATTTCTTCTGCTTTTTTAATTACATCTAATACAGAATATCCAATACCGGTTGACAAATTAAATGTAATATCTTTATTATTTTTAAATAAATATTCAAGCGATAAAATATGTGCATTTGCCAAATCTGTTACATGAATATAATCTCTGATGCCAGTTCCATCACTTGTTTCATAATCATCTCCATAGACATCCATTACATTTCTTAATCCTATTGCTGTTTCCATAACTATTGGCAGTAAATTCGCAGGTTCTTTTTCTATTCCACATATGTTTTCATTTAAATCATAACCAGCAGCATTAAAATATCGTAATGACGCATATTTAATATTATTTAAATTACTATACCATTTTAATAGTCTCTCAACTTCTAGCTTAGTAAAACCATAGAAATTAATAGGGTTCAGAACATGATTTTCATCAATTGGTAAATATTGAGGATGACCATAGACTGCTGCTGTTGATGAAAAAATAAAATATTTTATTTTATTCTTCACCATTTGATTCAGTATATTAATCGTCCCATTAATATTTATTGTAGCATATAAATCTATTTTTGACATAGAATCGCCTGCAGCCTTTAAAGCTGCGAAGTGAAATACTGCATCAAAGCGTTCTTTAAATAATTTTTCTAACTGATCTAAATTTCTAATATCACCTTGAATAAATTTTGCTTGATCACAGAGATTTCTCTTATCTCCCGTTGAAAGATTATCAAATACGGTTACATCGTAATTGTTACTACATAGCTCTAATACTATATGTGAGCCTATATAGCCTGCCCCACCAATTACTAAAATATTTTTCTTCAAATTACAGTTCTATTAGAATATGAATTTTTTAAGATTGAATAACAAAAATAATTGTTAAAATATTAACTAATATAGATGTTGTTTCTTTTAAAAATTCTGTTATATCAAACTCTTCTTTTTCTTCTTTCTTTTGTATAATAATCTTAGATCCCTCTTTGATTTCAGGAAATCCAAGAAGAGTTTTAACTTTAACATCTCCATTTGCATATATAATCATAGTTGCATTTTTATTAGCACCGTACATAAAGCCACCTGATCTATTTATATAGTACTTCAATTTTTTATTTTTTTCATATTCTACAAATCCCGGGTGATATACTTCACCTATCACCTCAACTACAGAAGTAAATTGAGGCACTATTATCTTATCACCATCAATCAATGGCATTAAAAGATCTTTTAATATTATTTGAGTACCTTCCCTAAAAACTTTAATACCTTCTTGGTTTGCTTGACTTGTAAATCCGCCTGCTCTAAAAATTACATCTTGAATAGTCTCTGAATTTTTTAATAGCGTATACTTACCAGGACTTTGTATTTCGCCATTTAAAATAACTCTTTCGGGCGGATCATAATAAATATTTCTTCTGATCGTTATTATGTCCCAGTTTTGCAATAAAATATTCTGAGATTGGTCACCACCTAGAACTTCATTAATATTAATCTTAAAGCTTAGTGGATATTCATTATCTGGATTGCTTCGAACTAACTCTACATTATCAAGATCCATTTTATTTATAAAGCTTTTATCATTTAATCCACCAGAAAGAGCGAGAATATCCATAATAGTGGAACCAACTATAAATGGATATTTACCAGGATTTTTAACCATTCCAACAATATCTACAAAATTTTCAACATCCATAATAGCTTTCAATATTAATTTATCTCCATCCATTAATAAAAAATTTTTTTCAGTAGCTTTTATCAATAATGTTTGATAAGCATAATCTTCAAAATTTCTATCTTTGATTGGAATAATTCGATCTATTTCTATAATATTTTGAGCATTATATTTTAATCCACCACAATACTCAAATAGGTGGCCTAAAGTTTCATCGCTCTTCAATTCAAAAATTCCTGAACTATTGACTTCTCCTGAAATTTCTACTTTTGAAAAGCGAAGCGGTATAAATATTACATCTCCATCAAGTAAACGAAAATCATCTATTTTTTTCCCTGATATTAAAAAATTATAAAAATCTAATTCCGCTATTTCAGAATTATTACGAATTAATTTAATAGATCGCAAAGATCCTGTCGATTTAATACCTCCAGATTGAATTAATGCAGTAGATATCGTTGAAAAAGGATGTAGCGAGTGTATCCCTGGAGAAGATGTTTCTCCTATAATATTTATATTTATTGATTTAAGTTTACCAATAGTTAAATCAAAAAATGCTTCGGGCTGTTTACCTGCCAATGAAGAAAAGACAGATTCAAATCGTTTTTTTAAATAATCATCTGCTTCTGTTAAAGTTTTCCCTATCAATGATAGCTGACCTAATTTATCTATAAATACATTGCCATCACGATTAATTATATAGTTGGATTGAAGTTGTATGCTTCCCCATATATTTATAACTATTTCATCTCCTGGACCTAATTGATAATGATCCGGTATAGGTAGATTATCATATATTGATATAAATTCTCTATTTAAAAAATAGTCATAACCAAAATATTTTTCTGAAACCTTTGCTTTTTCAGATTTTGGAATTTTTATAATATTATTTTGTGCTTTAGGATTTGACTCTATGGGTGTGTTCTTTGCTCCATCTATAAAAATTTTTTGTTTTAATAATTCTTGCTCCATTTCTTTTTTAATATCTTGAGCAAAATTTGTATTAATTAAATTAGTAACAAACAATGTTAATAGTCCTAAAAGCAAATTTCTGTAATTAGCTTTCATAAAATTTTCTAGTCTCCTTAATTTTATTTTGTGGCGGCGCAGGGACTCGAACCCCGGACACCCGGATT
>CAYFHL010000141.1:0-3644 GCA_964342955.1 uncultured bacterium | reverse complement strand
AATTAAAAAAATTTTTAAAAAGTTGGTATTAATATAATAAAAGGAGAAAAACATGTTATTTGAACCTGTAGATCTATCTGAACAAAAAGCACGTATAATTGTTGTAGGTGTTGGTGGTGGTGGTGGAAATGCTCTCAACCGAATGGTTGAAGATGGTATGTCATCAGTAGATTTTATAGCTGTAAATACTGATGCACAAGATCTTGAAAATAATAACTCACAAGTCAAGCTTCAAATAGGCAAAGAGATTACTAAAGGTCTCGGTGCAGGTGCTAATGCTGAAATAGGAGCTAAAGCTGTTGAAGAGAATAAAGAAGTTATTGAAAAAGAATTAAAAAATGCTGATATGGTATTTATAACAGCTGGTATGGGTGGTGGTACTGGAACAGGTGCAGCTCCAGCAATTGCAAAAATAGCTCGGGAATTAGGATCATTAACAGTTGGTGTCGTAACAAAACCATTTGCATTTGAAGGACCTAAGAGATATAAAAGAGCCTTATCTGGTCTAAAAGAAATGAAAGCTAACTGTGATACAGTGCTAGCTATCCCAAATGAAACATTACTTGAAATTGCTGATGAAAAAACAACAGTAACTGAGTCATTTAAATTAGCTGATAGCGTATTGCACCAAGCTACAAGAGGAATTTCTGATTTAATTAATATACCCGGACTAATTAATCTTGATTTTGCAGATGTTAAAACTGTTATGGCAAATATGGGAGATGCGATTATGGGAACAGGTATAGCACATGGTGAAGAACGTGCAATCTTAGCTGCTCAACAAGCAATAAATTCCCCTCTACTTCAAGATGCTAGCATTACTGGTGCACAAGGTTTGCTAGTTAACATTACTGGCCCTGAAAGCATGACAATACATGAATTGAATGATGCTTCAAGTATCATTTATGAAGAAGCCGGAGAAAATGCAAATGTGTTTTTAGGTTGCTGTCTTGATAAAAATATAACAGATGAAGTTAGAGTAACTGTTATTGCTACAGGCTTAGATAATCATGTTAATCAAGTAATTGATACACAACAAAAAAGACACGAAACTGATTATGAAAAACCATTTAGGAATGAATTCATAACTAATGATAATTCTCTACCAAAATACCCTGACAACGATACTACTATTAATAACCTAGATGAAAAGGATTATGAAAAAATAAATAATGATCAAGAGGACATATCAGATAGTGATAATATAATTACTTTTGGTGAAGATTTAGATGTACCAGCTTTTCTAAGAAATAGAAAAGACTAAAAGTTATGGTGAAAATTTATGGAAATATAATGATCCTGAGCTGATAGTAGGGTATATTGCTAGATCTAAAAAATATAGTATTGATTATTTAAATAATTATTTATACGGTTATATTAATGAAGATGAAATAATTAATGTTTTAGATTTAGTTCTTACAGTAAATGTAGCATTAGATAATGATTTAACATTTTATGCGATTTAAACAATGATAATATTGTTAATATTTTAGATATTATTTTAATTTTAAATATAATTATCTATTGAATCTATACAGCTTTCTGAATCTTACCTGATTTAATACAATTTGTACATACTTTAATTCTCTTTACAGTACCATCAATCATTGCTTTAACTTTTTGTAGATTAGGTAACCATCTACGTCTTGTTTTATGATGAGAATGGCTAACATTATTACCGACTTGTGGTCCTTTACCGCATACTTCACATATTTTTGCCATAATTTATTTTTCCTAATAATAAGGAGAAAATTTAAACTATTGTATCAATATTTACAAAGCAAACAATTTAAAATTAAATATTAAAAGTTAACCTAAAAGTTGTACCTTGAGAATTTGAATTGTTAATTTGAATTGTTCCTGAATGAATTTCATTGACTATTCTTTTTGCAAGATTTAAACCTATCCCCCATCCTCTTCTTTTACTACTATATCCTGGTTTAAAAATATTATGCCAGTTTTTTCTTAAAACACCTCTACCAGAATCTGTAAAATCAATAATAATTTTTTCATTATTTTTTATAATATTAATTTTAATATATCCTATGTTTTGACCAATTGCCTCAATAGAATTTTTATATAGATTCTCAAATGCCCAGCCTAATAGTATTGAGTCACCCTCTATCATAATTTTATTACTACCAGTTAGTGAAAGATTTATTTTTGATCTAGAAGGCAACCGTTTTTGTATATATTTTTCTGTTTTTTTTATACAATTATATAGATTTATATTTTTAAACTTAGGTTTTGAACCAATTTTTGAAAATTTATCCGAAATCTCAGATAATCGATTGAGATCCTCATCAATAGATTTTGTAATTGTGTTATTTTTGTACTCTTGCTTAAGTAAATCAACCCACCCCATGAGCGATGATATAGGAGTTCCAAGTTGATGAGCTGTTTCCTTTGCCATTCCAGCATAAATAAAGTTTTTTTCACTATTCTGAATAATTCTTATACAAAAAATGAAAACTAATAAAAACATAATTCCCAAACTTAATTCAATATAAGGTAACCATTGTATTCGACTAATAATCAGAGGATCAGAATAATGTATATGCCCCCACTGAATATCATCCCATATTAATGCTAAAGGCATAAAATCCCGATCCATATCATTTACAATTTTCCAAATTTCTTTATCTATATTGCTAGATTTGATGTTCATAGTTATTGAAATTTCATCATTTGATGTTATAACTAGTGGAAAAGTCAATGAAGGCAATAGAACTTCCATAACAAATTCTAAATCATCTTCATTGTTACTATTTATGGCCTTAGAATAAGCTTTAGCTAATAAACTTACTTCGTTTTTAACTTCATTCCTTAATTCGTTTATCATATACCTATTTATAGAGAATACAGCAACTATTATCATCGCAGAAAAAACTAATAAAATAATTTTAACATTAAGATGATATTTTAAATTGATCATTTTTTTATTAACTTGCTATATTTTCCAGCAAATACTAAAATAAAAATTATAAGTAACGATAAATATGTAAGCATACTTCCATATTTAAGATCATTAGGTTGAAAAGTCATTGTAATTTCATGGTTACCTGGCGGAATATCTATACCTCTAATAATTTTATTCAATTCATATATTTCCCATTCTGGATGACTTTCTAATATCCAACCTCTTGGATAGTATACTTCACTAATTCCTAGAAAATGATTTTGTTCAGTATTAATATTAAAAACAATTTTATTTGGTGACCATTTTTTTAGTTTTAAAAACCCATTTGTCTTATAAATACTAGCACGTTTTTTAATATTAGTAAATGATTTATTTATGGGATCAAAGTTATCATTATTCAAAAAACTTATCTGAGCATCAGTATCATCTAAGTATTCTAATTTTTCGATAAAAAATAATCTTTGAAGGAAATATTTAAATTTATAAATATTCACATCTATATATTTACCTTGATGAAATAATTTGCCTTGAAAAACTTTTTCAAAAGCAGAATGATTAAGTTCGCTAATTGTAACAAGATATTTTACATTAAGCATCCTTAGTAATCCTAACGATTGCCAACCCACATTATTTTTAACTAAATTATAATTATAAATTTTTGCAGGATGATAACCATCAATACTTTCTATTTGAAAAGCTGACCATCTATTGTTATTTAAATACC
>CAYFHL010000140.1:0-3653 GCA_964342955.1 uncultured bacterium | reverse complement strand
ACCTGCGGCGGTGATTATAATTCATCTGGTGATTTTTTAAAAGTTGAACCAAATAAATGCACCAATATACCTATTAATATAAATTCTTCTACTACAGGATTTCGTTGTGTTGCTGATTTAGGCATTAATATTCCAGATTATAATTGGAATGGAGTAGATAATGGCTTTTCAGATGAGTGTGGTATATGTGGTGGCGATGGGTTTTTACAAGATTGTTTTGGAAGTGACCATTGTGAAAATATGGATTGTAATGGAACATGTGAAGGAAATGCTTTTTTAGATAATTGCGGAATTTGCATTCAATCAGTTGATGAAAGTTCGTGCGTTTTAGATTGTTCAGGTAACGAAAATGGAGTAGCATATATTGATGAATGTGGAAGTTGCTACTGTAATGGCCAAAGTCCTCAAGAAGGCTATAATTGTAATGATATAGAGAATATATCTATGGATTGTGCTGGAGTTTGTGATGGTGCCGCTTTTTTAGATATTTGTGAAATTTGCTCTGGAGGCACTTCAGGACACCATGCAGGTTCTGATTTAGATTGTAATTCAATGTGTTTTGGTTATGCTGTTGAAGATGAATGTGGTATATGTGATGGAGACAATAGCTCTTGTGCTGATTGTGAAGGAGTCCCAAACGGTCCAGCATATGAGGATAATTGTGGAACCTGTGATGATGATCCAACAAACGATTGTGGATTAGATTGTGCAGGTATAGATGGTGGGACATCTTTTATTGATGAATGCGGTGATTGTTATTGCAATGGACAAACACCAAATGAAGGGTTTAGTTGTAATGAATCAGAAAACGTAAATATGGATTGTAACAATGTCTGTTTTGGTAGCGCTTATCAAAATCAGTGTGGGTGTGTTGGAGGTGATACTAATTTATCAGAAGACTGGTGTTGGGTTTGCAATGATTGGAAAGCAGATAATTTCTATTGCAATGAATCACCAGGTAGTGAATGTTGCTATGCTTCAACTAGTTCTAATACCTGTTGGTCTAACCAAATATCTGGCCATTGTAATGCAATTTCAATAGATTCAGATATAATTAATGAAACAGACTGCTTGTATTCAGGGACTGTTGCACCTTATGCAATTAGCTATCCAGAAAGTTTGCAGAATGATGGTAGTTGTGAATATTGGGGATGTACTGATGAAAATGCTGATAATTTTTATAATCAGGATGTCTGCAATAGTTGTCCAAACGCTATATGTGAAATAGGAGTTTGTCCTAATGTATCTGTTGATACATGTGAATACCTAGGTTGTATGGATCAAAATGCTTGCAATTATGATTCAAATGCAAATACTGATGATGGCATGTGCTTTGATGATGGTATATATTTGAACTTAGTTTATAATTCAATTGACAACATAATTGAGATTAACTATAGTAGTAATTTTGCTATAGCTGGATTTCAATTTAATATGAGTGGAATAGAAATTATAGAAGCATTTGGAGGAGATGCTGAATTAAATGGATTTACACTTACTTCTAGCTCCAATACTATTTTAGGTTTTAGTTTCCAAGGAGATTCCATTCCACCAGGTGAAGGGAATTTAGTTAACATAAGCTTTTCAGGAAGTGGAACAGTTTGTTTAGATACCATTGTATTTAGTGATATCTCATCAGATCAAATAGGCATCTGTGAGAGTAGTTGCACTTCTATTCCTTAGTCAAATAAATGATAGAAAAATTGTTTTACATAGATATTGTATTATTTCAATTTATTAATAATACCCTATCTAACCCTATCTTTGATTATATAATGCCTCTATTTCATCATAAGATAATTTTTATTCCTTTAGTCTTAATACCCTGGATAATACTTATATACTTTGACAAGAAGAATAAGTGGCAATTATTCTTACTTATAATTTTTGTAATAATTTTATGTGATCAAACAGGACTTTTTTTTAAAAAATATTTCTTGCGTCCAAGACCGTGGATATATTTTGATCAAGATCAAATTAATCTCTTAGTATTAAAAAAGGGTGAGAACTACTCGTTTCCATCAAATCACGCAGCTAACATTACAGGAATATCAATTATTTTATCAAATATTTATACTAAATATAAAAATGTTTTTATATTTTTTTTGTTGATCATAATTTTTTCTCGAGTTTATATCGGTGTACATTATCCAAGTGATATATTCTTTGGAATATTCATTGGGACATTTTATAGTATGGTTCTAATTAAAATATGGAATTATATTAAAAATATTACTATATTTAATCAATGATAAAAGGAATGTAATGAAAAATATTATTGCAAGCATATTAATCTCATTAAGTTTTGTATTTCCTCAAGATATAAATGGAACTTACGAACTATATGGGTTATATATTATTCACCAAAGTTTTGCAAGATGGAATACTCCAGTTGTTGTAAATCATCCAGAATTAGACTTTAACTTAGTAATTGATGAAGTTGAACAAGGAGAAATATTTAATACTACATACCAAGGTCCATATGGACATCTATATGCGCAAGCACTTAATTTATTTTTAAATATAACTTTAAATGATGATGGATCAGGTACTATCTCTGAAGGAAGTTATTATCCAACTGAAACAGTTGAAAATTGTATGGCAGATATTGCTATTCTACCAATTGTAGATGAACTTATTTATTCTTCAGACTTAAATTCAGACTTAACTTTACCTCATTCAAATATTTTAGGCTTTCAACCAGATGAATTCCATGAGCCACTTCCATTTCCTGGACAACCAGCAGGTAGTTTTTCTTTAAGCCAATCATCTGTTTTTGATTATTTTCCTTCTAATCCAACAAATGTTACCATTCCTTTTCCTGTTCAGATTGATCTCAATAACAATGGTATTATAGAAGAAAATTTAAATGAATACTTTCCTGCAAACTCCATATTACCAGGACAAACAAGTGGATATATCAAAAGATGTAATGTTCCAACCATTGCTCCATTAGAAAATGAAAATTCTGATTTATATTTGGAATGGCATGCAATTGATGGTGAATTTTCACAAAGTGGGCTAGGTGATATCATTGGTGAAGATGAGGACATTGAAGATTATGATGGTGATGGCAATCCTGGTGATGGATCAGATTATGATGGTGTTTGGGCTCTAGAAACATTAAATGCTACTAATCTAAACCCTGGCTGTGGATATAATGCTCCTGTTGCTGGAAATTTATTAGCTTACTCTGATACCCTTAGTTTAGGATCTTGTATTGATTATGAAAATATCTATACAGAATCTAATTCCGTATATATAGTTGATCCATCGCTTTCGGATTGGGGATATTTTCTTACATATAATGCCTCACAAAATATTTTAGAAGATGATAGTGATCATGATTTTAATGGTGTTGATGGTCGACTGATTATGAACTTTGATCCGACTTGTATCCCACACATAAATGTACGTCATATTATGATTGAATTTAAACAGGTTGGAGAAAACGTTTGTGATGAGTTAAAAATTGAAGAGAACATCAACTCTAGAGAAAATCATTTAATTTCCTCAATCTATCCTAATCCATTCAACACCGTACTAAACTATACAATCGATGTAACAGAACCTACTAATATAAATATCGAAGTCTATGATATTAATGGAAATCTTATTAATATTTTAGCTAGAGATCATTATGTAATAAATTC
>CAYFHL010000139.1:0-3695 GCA_964342955.1 uncultured bacterium | reverse complement strand
AATATGCATGGGAAGAAGGGTGATGATATAATTATTTTCACACCGCCTGGTACTATTATAAAAGATTGCAATACAAAACAGATACTTTGTGATTTGACTGAAAAAAATGATGAATATATTGGTGCAAAAGGAGGAAATGGTGGTTTTGGCAATGCTCATTTTAAAACACAAACTCAAGTAGCTCCTCAATTTGCAAATGATGGACAAGCAGGTGAACAAAAATATTTAGAACTCGAATTGAAAGTTTTAGCTGATGTTGGGCTTGTAGGATTTCCTAATGCAGGAAAATCAACATATATTTCAAAAATAAGTAATGCCAAGCCAAAAATTGGCGACTATCCTTTCACAACATTAACTCCAAATTTAGGGATAGTAAAATATAGTGAGCATAAATCTTATGTAATTGCTGATATTCCAGGATTAGTTAAAGGTGCTTCTTCAGGCAAAGGTTTAGGTATAAATTTTTTAAAGCATATTGAGCGCACAAAAGTTTTAGTATATTTAGTAGATTCAAGTACTAAGGATATTTTTAAAGAATTACAAATTTTAAAAAAAGAAATTAAGAAATATAATAGAGATTTATTAAATAAGCCTGAGTTTTTACTTATCACAAAATGTGATATGTTAAATGGTGAAAAAATTGATGTTAGTGATTTAGTTAGTATTGATTATTTAAAAGTATCAGCTTTAACAGGCGAAAATATTAAACAATCATCAATTAAAATAGGAAAGCTTGTTCAATTACAAGTAAATAATTAATTTTATCTAAATTAATAATATGAAAAATAAAAAATATAACATAAAACTTCTTCTAATAAAGTTAATTATTCTTTTTAATATAAATTGTGATAGCGGCTCTGAAGGTTGTATCGATGAAAATGCTTGCAATTATAATGAGCTTGCAACATTAAATGATGGTAGTTGTATTTATCCCCAAGAAAATTTTGATTGTGAGAATAATTGTATTAGTCATTTGGACTGTTCAGGTAAATGTGGAGGTTCTGCTATTATAGATGAGTGTTTAGTTTGTTGCTCAGGTGATACTGGCTTATTGTGCAATACTAATGAAAATTGTACTGAATGTCCATCTAATGAAATATTAGGATGTGATGGTGTTTGCAATAGTAATTTAACTTATGACTGTATAGATATATGTGGTGGAAATGCTTTTATAGATGATTGTAGTCAATGTGTAGGAGGACAAACTGGGGATAGTACTTATATAAATTTAATCAATGTAGATGAGTGGGCGGGCAACTGTCATTATTATGATAATGATACAGGCCAGTGCAAAGAAAATTGGGCAATGGACTGTCAGGGAATTTGTTTTGGAGAATCAGTTTACGATGCGTGTTGGACTTGTATTGGTGGTACAACTGATATTGGAGATTCTTGGAGAATTAGTATTCAAGCAAATGTTACGATGAAATCTCAAACAGGATTTCCTATTGGATCTGATTCTGATTCAGTGGTTATTGGAACATCAATTCATGCACTAGATGAATGGAATATTTATTCAGGTGAATGTCCTGATGGTTCAACTGGAGTATGTTATTCAGATGCAGTCTATAATCCAATTTCTAATCCTAGTTCAAATTATATTAAGTTTTTTTTCCCACACCCCGAATGGGAAGATCAAATACCAGAATTTCTCAATACAACAGATATTGTGCAAGATATTAGGTATAATGATTATTCATTATTATTTTCTGATGGTATTGTATGGAATGCAGAATTAGCTACCGAGCCGATGTCAAATATTATTGATTCATTAAGTTTAAATTTTAATTTTATTGAAAATGTACAAGAGTGTAAAATAATAATAGAGATAAATAATGAAGTTTTTGAAATAGATCAAAATCAAAATTCATTAGAATTAGAACTTAATAGTGACTTAACAACTTATATCAAAATTGTTTTATCAGATATTTGTTTTATTAACTAATAATTAACAAAATTCTAAAATAGATTAATAATAGTAACTAAATTCATGCAATGGTAATACGATATAAATATATAATTTATTCAATTATTTTAGCTTCATTTTTATATTCTGATAAGGGATATAATACAATTTATTTGATGGAATTTGAGAATGTTGATAATAATTTTACTATTGTAAATCTAACTACAGCTCTTCCAGACTTAATTAAGGGTAATTATAAATTTCGTGAAGATATAAATGTAGAATATGCTGGAGATATAAGGCCATATCTAGAACCTAATATTTGGACAGAAGACGAACCTATTAAAGGTATGCTTGTTAATGGTAAATATTATGTGTCCGGATCTGAATTGTTTGTTGAATTTGAAGCCTATGATATACACAATTGGAATCAACTTGTTAAGAGAGAATTATATTGTCCTGTGGATGATGTTATTTGTTTGCATGATGCTTTTTTAATTACAGTAGAAAAATATATTAGTCCATTTTTGATAGAGGAAGTAAATGTGGATATGATGGTTGAGCAATTTAAAAATATTCCTCAACCCAGGAGGCCTAAATCTATTCAAAAAAATGATGAAGACTTTATTAGTAATAATAAAGAAGATTACCCCAAGAGTTCCACCAGTAATAATGATATAAATCTGCAAGGTCAGTATGGTAATAGATATTTTAGAGAATTTCATTTTCAAAATGATAAAACTAAACCATCTTTAGAAAAAAATACTGCAGATTTAATTAATGTTCTAGATCAGATTTTAGTAAACCCATATGATATTATCATTGGCAATCTATCTGTTGAGATAGATAAATTTGATAGTCAAATATATAACTGTGATTTGCCTGTTGATTTTTCAGTTAAGAATGTTTTAGTGCAAGATCTTTTAACTAACCTTCCTCATCAAAAAATTACTAATAAAGAGGGCAGTGTTATTTTACAATTTTCAAAAAGTGACTTTATCTTTGATAAAGCATTAATCGAAAAATTGGCATTAATGAAATATCAACTAATGCCTGTGATATTTTTTACAAATAAGAGCGGTGGAATACAATTTGTAATATTAGATTCATGGAATGAAAGATACAATAAACTAAAAGTCAAGCATATTCATGTAATTAGAGCTAACAAGTTTTCTCCACTTTTTGCAATTACCCCTGGTTCAGATAATATATTAATCAATATGGATATATCTAGCTTTGGTGTAAATTACAATTTCAGCATACCTTATGATCTGTTAGATGATTATACTAAAGTAACTGTTAAATTTATGCATGAAAGTGAATTGGATAAACTTTTAACCGGAAATATAAAAGAGAGCTAGATGAAAATATATATACTATGTTCCGTTATTTCAATTGGTCTTTGCTTTGGAGATCAATTACCTAACCTAAAGCTAAAAGATTTAAAAAACAAGCCAAGACTCTTAAAAGATTTTTATAAAGATGGTCCTATTCTAATGAATTTTTGGAATTTGGCATGCGAACCTTGTAAGAAAGAAATGGTTGAATTAGATAAAATGAATAAAAAATTAATTGAAACAGGGTTCAAAGTAGTTAGTGTTAATATAGATAATACAAGAAATATGAGTAAAGTTAAATCGTTTGTAAAATCAAGAGATTACTCTTTTATAGTTTTATCGGATCCCAAAGCAGAACTATTTAGAAAATTAGGTGGTAAAATAATGCCTTTTTCTATTATAGTTGATAATTCTGGTGAAGTTGTGAAAAAACATGTTGGATATAATCCTGG
>CAYFHL010000138.1:0-3701 GCA_964342955.1 uncultured bacterium | reverse complement strand
TGCATATTCTATGAGATCAACTCCTCAAGTTATTGGTACTGCTCATGATTTGATAAAATATGCCAAAACACAAATAGAAATTGAATTAAATGGGGTAGGTGATAATCCTATATTTTTTCCTGATGAGAATATACAATTGTCTGGTGCTAATTTTCAAGCTACACCAATTTCATTACCAATGGATATGGTTGGTTCTTCTATTACAATGGTAAGTATTTTATCTGAAAGACGTATGAATAGATTAAATAATTCGGCATTGAGTGTAGGCCTGCCAGCATTTTTAACTAAAAGCGGGGGTATGTTTTCAGGTTTAATGGTCTCACAGTATACTGCTGACATGCAAATTGTTGAGCAAAAAATATTATCTTCACCAGCTTCTATACAATCTATACCAGCAGCAGCAGATCAAGAAGATTTTGTTTCTATGGGTATGAATACGGCATTAAAGAATTTTCAAATACTAGATAATGCATTTGGTATATTAGGAATTGAATTTATGGCTGCAGCCCAAGCATTAGACTTTAGAGAATATAAATTTGGTTCAGGAGTTGAAAAAGCAAAAGAAGTGATCCGTAAACATGTAAAATTTTTAGATATTGATCGTCCATTATATCCAGATCATAATACAATGAAAGAATTAGTAAAATCATGTGAGATACTTAAAGAAGTTGAAAAATTAATTGGGAGCTTAGAATGAAAAAGGCACTAACATTTGATGACGTATTATTGGTACCACAGTTTTCTAGTATCTTACCGAAAGATGTTAAACTAAATACTAGGTTAACAAAAAAAATAAATTTAAATATGCCATTGATAAGTGCAGCAATGGATACTGTCACAGAGAGTAAAATGGCAATCGCTATGGCACGATATGGTGGTATTGGAGTAATTCATAAAAATTTATCCATCAGAGAACAATCAAAGGAGGTTGATAAGGTAAAGCGTTCTGAAAGTGGTATGATTTTAGATCCTGTAACAACAGAATCAAATAAAACGATTAAAGAAGCTTTAGAAATAATGTCAAATTTTAGAATTTCAGGTGTACCGATAGTAGATAAAGGAAAATTAGTTGGTATACTAACTAATAGAGATATTCGTTTTGAAACAAATCACAATCTACCCATATCAAAAAGAATGACAAGTAAAGGGTTGGTAACAGTTAAAAAAGGTACAACACTAAACCAAGCTAAATCAGTTTTGCAAAAACATAGAATAGAAAAGTTATTAGTTGTAAACGATGATGGATCTTTATGTGGCCTAATTACTGTTAAAGATATTCTTAAAAAAGAAGATTACCCTAATGCATCAACAGATAAACATGGAAGGTTGTTAGTCGCTGCAGCTATTGGAGTAGGAGAAGAAACTTTAGATAGAGCATCAGCATTAATAGATGCAAATGTAGATGCTTTAGTGATTGATACAGCACATGGGCATTCGAAAGGTGTTTTAGAAACAGTAGAAGATGTTAAAAATAAATTTCCTAATATTGAATTGATTGCAGGCAATATTGCAACTCCAGAGGCAGTAGAAGCATTAATAGATGTTGGTGTAGATGGTATTAAAGTTGGAATTGGATCGGGCTCAAGCTGTACTACAAGAATTGTAGCTGGAGTTGGTGTACCCCAATTAACAGCAGTAATGAAAACTGTTGAAGAAGCAAAAAAGAATAATGTGCCTATAATATCTGATGGCGGCATGAGATACTCAGGAGATATAGCTAAGTCATTTGCTGCAGGTGCTGAGTCTGCCATGCTTGGTAGTATTTTTGCTGGAACAGATGAAAGTCCGGGAGAAATAATTTTATGGGAAGGCAGGAGTTATAAATCTTTTAGAGGAATGGGATCTATCCCAGCAATGGATAAAGGTAGTAAGGATAGATATTTCCAAAATGAACTATCTCTTTCTAAGCTAGTTCCAGAAGGTATAGAGGGTATAGTACCCTATAAAGGAGCTGTAGATGAAACTATTCATCAGCTTTTGGGAGGGCTGCGTAGTTCTATGGGATATTGCGGAGCAAAAAATTTAAAAAGTTTTCAAAGTTCATCTAAATTCATACAAGTTACCGGATCAGGAGTACGAGAAAGTCATCCGCATGATATAACCATTACTAAAGAATCTCCTAATTACAGAAAACCACAGTAATATATTAAAATATTGTAATATTATTTAATTTGTGCTATGCTTGTATAGTTTTGATTTATATCTGGCAGCCCTATTCTTATGTATAATGCCTTTTCCACAAACCTTATCTATCACTGAAATAGCTTTGTTTAAATCTTGTTGGTCAACTTCTTTATTTAATGAAATCTTTTTAATAGCAGATTTCATCATTGATTTATAATGATTATTAAGAATATTTGCTTTTTTAGACTGACGAACCCTTTTAAATACAGAACCTTTTGCACCCATAGTTTACCTATAATAGTTTATTTGATTGTTGTTGTGATCGATAATATAAAAAGAATAGTATAAATAAAAACCATATTAATTATTATAGTTTATGTTGTTTTGTGACTATAATAACATTAAATTAACAATAATTCTAGCATTATAAATATATAATAAAATTTAAGGAAAGTTATTATGGATCATGCCATATTAGGTTCTGTTGCCATATTCTCTGATTTAACTGATCAGGAGTTAATGGGAATTTCAGATTTATTTACACCTCGTAAATATCCAAAAAATAGTATGATAATACTTGAAGAAGAGTTTGGCGATATAGTTTTTATAATATGCTCTGGAACCGTGAAAATAACTCGAGTAAACGATGAGGGTAAAGAAGTTATTCTATCTCTTTTAGGCCCTGGAGAAATTTTCGGTGAAATGGCAATAATTGATGGTGAAGCACGCTCAGCCAATGCTTTAGCTCAAGAAAAATGTGATTTGATTGCAATTCAAAAAACAGAGTTTTTAGCGCTTTTAAAAGACAATTTTAAAGTTTCATTTGCTCTAATGGGTGAATTAGCCAAGAAACTAAGGAAGTCTGATCAGCAAATAGAAGCTCTATCTTTATCAGATGCAGAACATAGGATAGGTGTTTCATTATTAAATTTAGCTGAAGACATGGGTGTTATACGTAAAGGTCAAGTTACAATTGAAAAATTACCCTTTCAACAGGATATTGCTAATATGGCTGGAACATCAAGGGAAACAGTATCAAGAGTAATGAAGCTATTTGAAGATAGAATGATGATTACTAAAACTGGACATAAATTAGTTATTCCAGATTACTTATTTTTTAAACGTATCTTTGGTAAATCTGCATAAATAATTAATATACATATACCAAATTTGTGAAGTCAGAACTTATTGAAGGTATACTAGCTCAAAATAAGCAGTTTATCGCTAAAGCAATATCCCTTATAGAAAACCAACCAAATAGTGAAAATTTTCTAAATCAATTATTTCCTAAAAAAAATCAATCATATCGAATTGGGATTACTGGCCCACCGGGGGCAGGTAAAAGTTCTCTAGTTAATAATATAATTTCATTTTTTAGAAAAAATAATCTTTCTGTTGGAGTAATAGGAGTTGACCCAACAAGTCCATTTACCGGAGGTGCCTTACTAGGTGATAGAATACGAATGGTAAATCATTATTCTGATGATAAAGTTTTCATAAGAAGCATGGCATCAAGAGGGAGTCATGGTGGATTGTCTTCAAAGACATTAGAAGCAGGAGAAATTCTTGAATGTGCA
>CAYFHL010000137.1:0-3711 GCA_964342955.1 uncultured bacterium | reverse complement strand
AAAACAGATCATATTTTATTTATTGCATCAGGAGCTTTTCAATTAGCAAAACCCTCGGACTTGCTACCAGAATTACAAGGACGTTTGCCCATTAGAGTAGAATTAAAAGCACTCACCGAAGAAGATTTTAAAAGAATTTTAAAAGAACCCGATAACAGTTTAATAAAACAATACAAAGCATTATTAAAAACAGAAGATGTTGATTTAGATTTTTCTGATGATGGAATTGATATGTTAGCTAAACTTTCAACAGAAATAAATTCTACTGTGGAAAATATAGGTGCAAGAAGACTTCACACTATAATAGAAAAAGTTTTAGATGAAATTAGTTTTGCAGCATCAGATAAGGCTGGGCAGAAAATTACAATCAACGCAGACTATGTTAAGAGAAATCTAGGAGATCTTGTTAAGGATACGGATCTATCAAAATTTATTCTTTAGTTTTCTTTAACTTAATAACTAAGGCACCATCACCACCAAATTCCTTAGTTGCTTTCTTTATTGTTTGTATTTTTGCACTTAATTCTGGATTATTTTTTATAAACTCTGGCAAAGTATTATGTAATTTACCATATTCTTTCGAAGTATAAACATCCTCTTCTTTATTCGAATGAATACCTTTCCCTGTAATAATAAGAAGTTCTCCCAACCCTTCTTCAAAGGATTTAGAGATCAGCTCCTCCACCTTTTTGTTAGCATCATCTATCGAATATCCATGAAAATCAAATTTATAACCACTAAAAAATTTTTTTCTTTTTTTTTGCAGATTATCTTTATCAAAAATATCTGAAGGATTGTTTAGAAAGTTTTCCCAATCTTTTTGGTCAGAATCTTTTTTCAAGGATTTTTTATTTCAGCAAGATACCAATTGGGATTTAAGCTAGAAATTTTTCGTGTAAATTTCCAGTAATCAATTACAGTTTTAATTTTATTAGGGTCACCCTCTACTATTTTATTATCTTTGTCTTTTTTAACAGATATGATTTCACTAACGAATTTTACAGTAAAAAAAAGAGCTTCTGTTGTTTTTTCAAATTTCTGAATAGCCGATGATTTAATTCCAATAAAAGTTAATTCGGAATCAATTTTTTTAGATTTTCTATCTTCAATAGCTGAAGAAAAATTTGCTTGCATTTTTTCTGTTAGCAAACTTTTTAAACTCTCTTTATCCCCTTTGGAAAAAGAAGTAAGTATTGTTTCGTAAGCTATTTCTGCTCCCTTAAGAAATTGTTTTTTTTCATTTATATCAAATTCGGTCTGAGATTTTTTAACTTTTGCTTCGGCTGAATTTTTAAATTGCCCAAATTTCTTTTCAGCAAATTCAGAGTAAACCTTATCTTCGTGGCCTGTTTTCCTGCCAAGAATATTTCTTAATCTTAAAATAATAAATCCGGCAATCATTGCCAGAAGTATAATGTCTAAATATCCAAAATTGTTACTCATTAATTGCTAAATATACATTAATAATATAATTTAGAAATGTCCAAATGAACACACTTTTATTAATTTTAATTGGGGTACCTGCTGTAGAAATATTTGTAATGATAAAAATTGGACAAAATATAGGAGCTTTGACTACTGTTAGTCTAATTTTTTTAACAGCAATTGTAGGTGTTTACTTTGCGAAGATTGAGGGGCTTAACACATTAAGATCCGGTGTCTACAATTTATATAAAAACAAAATTCCACTTTTTGAAATATTTTCTGGTGCTTCTATAGCGCTTGCGGCTCTTTTACTTATTTTCCCGGGTTTTATTACGGATTTTTTTGGTTTCTTATTATTAATACCTTTCACAAGAAAAATAATTATAAAATCTTTTATCGAGAAAAAAAATATTTCTGAAAAAAGAAATGAAAAGTATATTGATGGAGAAATTATAAATAAAGATAAGGATAAAGATGAGCTATAAAATTGTTGCACAATACTACAAGGATATATCTTTTGAAATACCTGATGCAAAAACTGCCCTTCTTTTGGACAAAGATATTAGAAATTACAGATTTGTTTGCGACATAAATAGTGAAAAAGTAAAAGAAAATATAATAGAAGTTTGTGTAAACTTAAAACTATCACCAATAAAAAAAAGTGAGAATAGAATTATTTATGTTTCGGTTAATCTTGCATCTTTAATACAGATTGAAGAAAAAATTGCAAAAGAAGAATTAGAAAAAATTATTCTTATAGAAGTTCCTACAGAAATATATCCTAATTTAAGAAATATGGTTACTCTTTTGTTTGAAAAATCTGGTTATAAAAAAATTAGCATAAATGAAAAAATTGATTTCTTAAAACTTTATGAAGATAAAAAAAATCAAAAATAATTTTTTTTTAACTCACTTTTCAAAAATTTGTTGTGATTTACCATTTCTTGTTGGGAAGGTTTAATAATACTTTTTGAGTACTGACTCTTATTAATTTTCCTATCTTCTAAAATAATATTAGAATTAGTAGAATCTTGAAAAATTAAAGTTGGTTCTTTTTCTCCAATAAGGTTAATATAAACTTTCCTTAATAGCTCACAATCCAATAGTGCATTATGTTTTGTTCTTTCTGACAAATCTATATTAAATTTTTTACATAAATTATCCAAAGAATTTGAAGAACCAGGATACTTTGATCTAGCAAGCTCAAGTGTATCTACGATATTTTTTTTATGATCTATAATTTTCATATTAATTTTTTTTAGTTCATGATTTAAAAAACCAATATCGAAAGGAGCATTGTGAATAATCAATTTTTTATTTGATATAAATTCGATTAATTCGCTTGCGATATCCTTAAACTTTGGTTCTCCTTCTAATCTTTCATTCGTATACCCATGGATCTTTGTCGCATCTTCAGAAATTTTTCTTTCTGGATTGATTAATTTATAAAAAATTTTTTTTGTGGGTATAAGATTTTTTGTTTCGATACAAGCAATCTCTATGATTCTGTGATCCTCTTTAACAGATAGACCTGTGGTTTCGGTATCCAATATTATTTCATTCATAAATTATCCCTGATTATTTTAACATTTTTTTTTAATAATTTTAATGAATTGTTGTTGTTGATAAGATAATTGCTAAACTTTATTTTTTTTACAGGCTGAAGTTGTCTCTTGTCTAAAAGATTAAAAATTTTCTTATTTTTTCCTCTTTTCAGATATCTTTTCAATCTCAATTTTTTTTTTGAATTTACAAAAATTATTTTATCAAAATTCTTTACAAGCTTACTTTCTATCAAAAGTGGAATTTCAAATATTAAAATTTTCTTATTTTTATTTTTCTTTGAAAAATTTTTTATTTTTTTTCTTACAATCGGGTGTATGATTTTCTCTAGTTTTTTCAGGTTTTTTTTATCATTATATATAATTTTTTTTATTTTTTCTTTAATATTTTTCTTATTAACTAAATTAAATTTTTTATAAACTTTATCCTTAAAGGAATTTGTTTTATAAATTTTTCTAACTTCATTATCCGCATCAAAAAGTGGATATTTTCTACCAGCAAGAATTCGGGCAACAGTAGTCTTTCCCGAGGCTATTGATCCTGTAATGCCTATCTTAATCATTTTGTAATAACGAAAAAACTTTTTCGTCAACTTTTGGTTTAATATTGTGCCAAATTTCGAAAGCTAACTGGGCCTGATAAACAAACATGGCTTGTCCATTTTCAATTTGATTGCCAAGTTTTTTTCCTTTGAGAAGAAATTTTGTTTTGCCTGGGTTATAA
>CAYFHL010000136.1:0-3725 GCA_964342955.1 uncultured bacterium | reverse complement strand
TGCTGGTACACGTGTTATTAAGCAAACTATTGGTGAAGAATTGCCCGATGGGTTTCAAAGAGCAGAATTTCTTTTAAGTAAGGGATTTATTGATAATATTGTTAGTCGTGATAAATTAAAAAGGACTTTAGTAGACATTATAGATTACTTTCAAAATCCAACGGACAAACAATATGAATAAAAAAAAATATATAGCAGTATTAGATTTTGGTTCACAATATACTCAATTAATTGCTCGAAGAATTAGAGAACATAATGTTTATTCAGAAATATTATCTTATAAAACTTGTGCTGATGAGTTAATTAAAAAGGATGTTGTAGGCATTATTTTATCTGGTGGGCCAAGGAGCGTATATGATAAAGAATCAATCAATATTGACCCCAGGATATTTGATTTAAATATACCAATTTTAGGTATTTGCTATGGGATGCATTTAATTATTAATCATTACGGTGGGAAAGTAAATTCAAAGAACCGAGGTGAATATGGTTTTTCTAATGTTAAAAAAGAATTAAACAATGTCCTTTTTAAAGAAATTAAAAATAATACTAAAGTATGGATGAGTCATGGAGATGAGATTGTATCATTGGGCAAGAGCATTAGAATTATTGCTAAATCATCAAACGGAATAATTGCAGGAATACAGCATAAAGAAAAAAAGATTTTTGGTTTGCAATTTCATCCTGAAGTGGAGCATACCATCCAAGGTAAAATATTTTTGTCAAATTTTTTATTTAATATTTCAGAAAGTCCCCCTAATTGGACAGCTTCTAATTTTATATCTGAATCAATAGAACTAATTAGAAATAGTGTAAAAGAGAAAGAAAGTGTTATTACTGGTGTTAGTGGAGGTGTGGATTCTTCTATAGTAGCAACACTTTTACATAAAGCTATTGGTAATAGATCTAAATGTATTTTTATTGATCATGGATTACTAAGAAAAAATGAAGCGCAAGATGTTATGGGTTTTTTAAAAAAAGGATTAAAGATAAACATTAAAAAATATGATTATTCTAAAATATTTATTCAAAAGTTAAAAGGTGTTGTTGACCCTGAAGTTAAAAGAAAAATCATTGGAGAACAATTTATACGATCATTTGAAGAAGTTTCAAATAAATATAATAAAACTAAATATTTAGCACAAGGTACTTTGTACCCAGATGTTATTGAGTCTGGTGGTACAAATGAAGGCCCCGCTGTTACTATTAAATCACACCATAATGTAGGAGGCCTTCCTGAGAGAATGAATTTTAAACTATTAGAGCCTATTAGAATGCTTTTTAAAGATGAGGTTAGAGAAGTTGGAAGAAAACTTGGTTTACCAGAATATATTATTGGAAGACATCCCTTTCCAGGACCAGGTTTAGCAGTACGAATACTAGGAGAAGTTAATAATAAGAGAATTAAAATGCTTAGTGAAGCTGACCAAATTTATATTGATATTCTTAAAGAAACAGGTGAATATGAAAAGATTTGGCAAGCATTTGCTGTTTTAATACCTACAAAAACAGTAGGTGTAATGGGTGATAATAGAACTTATGAAAATCTTATTGGTCTAAGAGCTGTTACTAGTTCTGATGGAATGACAGCAGAATCATACAGATTACCTTATGATATTTTAAATTTATGTGCAAATAAAATAGTAAATGAAGTACAAGGTGTAAATCGTGTCGTTTATGATGTAACATCAAAACCACCTAGTACAATTGAGTGGGAATAAAAAAACTTAAAAAATAATTATAAATAAATTAAATTTACCGTACTATGTGTGGAATAGTTGGATATATTGGTTATAAAAATGCCAAGGATGTAATCCTTAAGGGTTTAAAGCGTCTTGAGTATAGGGGTTATGATTCTGCTGGTATTGCAACTATAGAATCAACAGGATTGCTCCAAACTAAAAAACAAGGTAAAGTAGCTGAATTAGAAAAAATATTATCATTTCCTAAGCATGTAGGTACCATAGGAATTGGCCATACTCGCTGGGCCACCCATGGGCCACCCAATGATTTAAATGCACATCCGCATACTGATAATTCAGGTAAATTTATGATTGTTCATAACGGAATTATTGAAAATTATAGTTCTATAAAAAAACTTTTAGAAAAAGAAAATATTAAATGCAAAACGGATACTGATTCAGAAGTATTAGTTCAGTTTATTGCCTATCTATATAAAAAAGAAAACTTAGACTTTTATTCTGCTGTCAGGAGTGCACTAAATGAAATTATAGGTGCTTATGGAATAGTTGCTTTATGTAGTGATGAACCTGATAAAATTATTGCAGCAAGGATGGGTAGTCCACTTGTTTTAGGTCTTGGCGAAAATGAATGGTTTGTTGCATCGGATTCTTCTCCAATTATTGAGTACACTAGAAACATAATATTTTTAGATGAAGGAGAAATGGCTGTTATAAAAAAAACTGGGTATAGTGTTCTTAATATAAAAGATAACTATGAAGTTGATAAAGATATTGAAGAAATAAAATATACTCTAGATGAAATTGAAAAAGGTGGTTATCCACATTTTATGTTAAAAGAAATATGTGAACAGCCAAATTCAATCAAAGAAGCTATGAGAGGTAGGGTTAATTTTGAAACAGGAGAGATAAAATTAGGTGGAATTTATGATTGGATTCAAGAAATTTTAGATGCAAAACATATTTATATTACAGCTTGTGGAACTTCTTGGCACGCAGCATTAATTGGAAGATATTTGCTTGAGGAGTTACTTAATATACCTGTAATTGTTGAGTATGCATCTGAATTTAGATATAGAGATAATGCTGTTGGTAGTGATTCAGTAGTAGTTTGCGTTAGTCAATCAGGTGAAACAGCTGATACATTAGCTGCAATAAAGAAAGCAAAAGAAAAAGGAGCTCTTACAATAGGTATAGTAAATGTTGTGGGTAGTTCAATAACTAGACATACAGATTGTGGCGTTTATATTCATGCAGGTCCTGAAATTGGAGTAGCATCTACAAAAGCATTTACTGCTCAAGTTACAATTCTTTGTCTTATTAGCATGCTATTAGCACAAAAGAAAACAAAGAATATTGAAGAAATTTCATTAATTGCTAAAGAATTAAAAAGTATACCTAAGAAGGTTCAGGGAATAATTGAAAGAAGTGATGAGATAAGAAATATAACTAAAGATTTTTATAATGCAGAAAACTTTTTATATTTAGGAAGAGGATATCAATTTCCAGTTGCTCTTGAAGGTGCATTAAAATTAAAAGAAATTTCATATATACATGCAGAGGGTTATCCTGCGGCTGAAATGAAACATGGACCGATAGCATTAATTGATGACAGAATGCCAGTTGTATTTGTCGTTACAGAAACTGGATATGATAAAATTATGTCTAATATTCAAGAAGTTAGAGCAAGAGGCGGAAAAATAATTATTGTATCTTCTGAGATCAATGACGATTTGAGAAAATATTCTGATCATATTATACAAGTACCCAAAGTACATAATTGTTTGCAATCGATTATAACAACGATACCTTTACAATTATTAGCTTACCATATCGCTGTTTTAAAGGGTTGTGATGTTGATATGCCTAGAAACCTTGCCAAATCTGTAACAGTGGAGTAGTGAAATTGGAGGGATTTTGTTTCCCCTCCATTACCCTTGTAACTATCCAGATTTCAATAACTTTTAGAACCCACCACCCTACAAATTATTCCAAATATCAACAGTATTTATTCGATCGAATAAA
>CAYFHL010000135.1:0-3737 GCA_964342955.1 uncultured bacterium | reverse complement strand
TTACAAGAGCTTTATTTATAAATATAATTACTTTAAGTCGTAAACAAGGGGCTAGTACTATTACTCAACAATTAGCTCGAAATATGTATAATACAATTGGGTTCAAAAAAACTATTAATAGAAAACTTAAAGAACTTATTACGGCATTAAAAATTGAACAAACCTATACTAAATCTGAAATAATGGAATTATACTTAAACTCAGTTTATTTTGGCCACGGAACATACGGTGTACAAGCAGCCTCTAAGCATTATTTTGGAAAAAATGTATCTAATTTAAATTTAGATGAATGTGCTATTCTTATAGGTGTTTTACCTGCTCCTGCAAGGTATTCCCCTATTTCACATCCTGAAAGAGCTTTATTTAGAAGAAATCTAGTTTTAAAAATAATGTTTGAAAATGGATATTTGGATGAAGAACTTTATTCAGAAACAATCAAACTACCCTTATCAAAAAAAAGCTTTGAAAATAATGAAGGATTAGCACCTTACTTCACTGAGTATATAAGAAGAGAATTAGAGAAAATTGATGATGAATTAAACATAAACTTATATAAAGATGGAATAATAGTTCATACAACACTAGATTCAAGAGTTCAAAATATTTTAGAAGCTGCATTTTTTAAAGGCTTACAAAACAACCAAAATGCTCTTAACAATGAATTTTTGAATGATAAATTGAAGTTAGAGAAAGCAATTGGTTTTAAAAGGTATAATATTGATTCAGCCTTACAAATAATTGAAATGAAAAAAATTATACCTAATGAATTAAGAGAGCAAATGCTCGTTCAAGGTGCAGCTGTTGTCCTTGATCCTCAAAATGGATATATTTTAGGTATGATTGGTGGAAGAGAAGAAGATTTCTATAAGGATCACTTTAATAGAGCAACTCAAGCAAAAAGGCAGCCAGGTTCAGTATTTAAACCTTTTATATATTTGACAGCACTTGAAAATGGATATAAAACAACTACAGAGTTGCTCAATCAACCTCTAGTTGTTTTAATTGATGATACGACACAATGGAATCCTCAAAATCATGATGGATCAACTGGATTATTAACTACTTTAAGAGAAGGTCTGCGGAGATCATTAAATTTAATTTCTGTTCGTGTTGTACAAGAGCTTGTAAACCCAATTGAAATAGTATCAAATGCTAAAGATTTTGGTTTAAGCACATATATAAGGCCAGTTGATGCTATCGCACTTGGTGTATCAGAAGTTTTTCCTCTAGAAATTACTGCAGCATATGCTACCTTATCTAATAATGGAATATATAATAAACCTTTAGCAATTACAAAAATTGAAGATAGACATGGTAGAGTTATAAAACAGTTTTATCCCTTTAGCCAAGAAGTACAAGATGAAGCATCAACTCATATTATAAGAGATATGATGAAATCTGTCGTAGATCAAGGTACAGGGGGATCTCTAAGGTGGAAATATAAATTTTATGTACCTGCCGGTGGGAAAACTGGAACAACAAATAGTAAAGCTGATGCTTGGTTTGTAGGATTTACCCCTCAATTAGCAATCGGCGTATGGGTTGGTATGGATGATCCTGCAGTTTCATTAGGAGAAAAACAATTTGGCTCTGTAGCTGCTTTACCTATTTTTGCAGAAACTATAAAAAATATATATAATTTAGGTGAAATCAGATCAAATAATAATAATATTATGTTAGATTCTAAACTAGATTGGAAACAACCTTCTGGAGTTGTGAACCAAAAAATATGTAATATTACTCAATCTAAAGCTACACGATTCTGCCCTGAAACAAATCTAAAACAAGAAATCTTTTTAAAGGATTATACTTCAGATAAAACTTGTGATAAACACTCAAGTCCATTTTCAAGATTTAAAGATAAATAATATTATCTATTATATTTTAGATCTAATCTAATTTTTCAATTTTTATATCAACGCCCAAATCGTTTGCAATATGTTTTAATTCAGATTTTATTTTATCAAAATTAATATTATTAGGCAGTGTTATGTTTGCTTGCATATTAAACAAAATAGTACCTGTGCTTGGAGCGTGTGTTGTATTTGTTATCATTTCATAAATATTTATAGCATTTTTTGATAAATATTTAGCTAATCCAGCAATAATTCCTTCATGGTCAGCTCCAACTAAATATATGACACACTCTATTCCATCAATTGCTATTTTACTCATTGTTGATTTAGTGTAGATGGATAAACCCTTAAATTCTTTAAATTGATTTTTTAATGAATCTAATTGATTATTTTGAATTTTGGCTAATAAAAGAATTGCAAACTCATTCCCTAAATTTGTCATTCTACTTTCTTCAACATTTCCACCATGTAGCGATATAATATTACTTAGTTCAGATACAATACCAGGTCTATCTGGTCCAAATGCTGTTATAAGTAAATGAGTAGGCATTAATTATTCATTAAATATCTTGATAAAAAAATCATCTTATTTAGTAAGTATCTAATATATTAGTTAATAAAAGAATTACATCAAGAATATCACTTAAATTATCTAAATTTAGATCTGAAAGAATTTCTTGCTGAGTAGTAAGTGTTGTTTCTCCTAAAATATAACTAACTAAAAGGACAACATCTAAAATGTTTAATAATCCATCTAAGTTTATATCACCTAAGATATATGAATTGCTATTAAAGATTGAAATTGAAAAATCATCAATTGCGGCTTCTACAGCAGATGCTCCTGATCCATTATCTCCTTCATTAAATATATCTTCAGCAATAAATCTAAATTGGACTTGATCAGTAAAATATAAACCTGTAGTTGATAAAAAATAGTTTTTTTCTATCCATTCAACAGCAGATGAATTTGTATTTTCAAGCTCTATCCATGTTTCTCCAAAGTCAGATGTTACTTCAACTTTCCAGTGGTCCGTATTCGGATTGTTACCAGCATTATTAGTATACCATCTCCAATATGTAATTAAAACTTCACTATAGTCACTAAAATCAAAAATAGGTGACAAAAGTGTTGTTTTACCTCCATCCACATCATCAAATCCTACATTATTATTTTGAGTACTAGCACCAGTAAGAAAACATTGTTCACCAACTTCTGAATGATCCATTCCTGCTTGAGCTTGATTACCTTGATCTGAAAAAGTCGCAAGTGGAATACCTATTTCCCATATTCCGGAAGTGGCATTATCATTTTCTTCATCTACATACCAACCTAAACTTTCTTCAAAATTAAAGTATTCTATTACAATTGGATCCCCAATAATTAAATCTATAATTATCAAATTATTATAATTATCCTCATCTGAAATAGTTAAATGTAGTTGAGTTCTTGTACCCTCTAATGCTGTTGGAGAAATTTGAAAATTAATTAAATCACCAAAATCAATTTCAGAGCGAGCTTGAACTTCACCTATTTGAAATGATGATTCTTCAAAAACAATTAAGTTATCTGGAGAATCTAATGTGATTGTAACCTGACCATTAGAATTTCCTAAACCATCATTCTTTAATATTAAATTTGAACTATATGCTACACTTGGTAGATATGGACCTTGTTCAATTGTAAAATCAATAGTATAAAGAGATCCTGAAGCCCACGCTACAAATTTATTAGGAAATAAATTTTCTTCTGCAAGAGGAATAATCCTATTGGTTGCAGGCCAAAAGCCATCATCCCAGGAACCAATTTCAGGAGTATATGCATAAATTCCTTGTTCACCATACATCCAATCACATGCTTCACCATTGACAGTATACCCAACA
>CAYFHL010000134.1:0-3745 GCA_964342955.1 uncultured bacterium | reverse complement strand
GCACCACCTGTTGGCATATTTCCCCATTGAGTACAACTATATGGCTGACCTGGATCAGCATAAGCTATTAAAAATTTAACATGTTCATTATCTTCATAATCTTGATGGATTTCGCCCGCCGGGCCATTATGTCCAGTATAACAAGCACCTCACCAGGAAGCGGACATATCAATAAAAATAACATTATAGTGTCCACCATTAACTTCTCCATTCCAATCAGCTAGTTTCCAGGAGTCTCCATTATTGTATCCATTCCCAGCATAGCAGGTGCTCTTACTAATATTTTGATGTGTATCACTAATCAGGTCACCATCATCATATGTTGAACCAATCAACATTGTAAAACAAAATAAATAAACTATGTTTTTCATCTCTTCTCCTTTTAATAAACTAACTTTATTTAAGCAACACCACTTTTTGAATTAATTTTTCTTTTCCATTATCTAATGAAACTAAAAATATACTAGAGCTATAGTTTTTAGGCTCCCAAATATAATGTTTTTCTCCTACGAAACTATTCTTTATATCAATTGATTCTATTAATTGACCATTAATGTTATAAATATTTAATTTTAGTGATTGAGGATAAGAAACTTCATATATAATATTTAAAAGAGGATTAAATGGGTTTGGATAAATACTATTTATTTTAAAACTATTTGGTATTATATCTCTATCTATATCCAGAATACAACTATCATCATCTATATTTGCATCTTCATTATAATTAATAGCCTCTGGATCTGTACAACCTTCTGTTGGAATGATTACTTTTGTATTAATTGCCCACCCCCAGTAAGGGTTGCTACTATACTTTACAAAAATAGCATATTTAATATATTCATAGTCTTGCCAATCAAATATATCGGTAATATATGTTTCAGTATTGCTATCAGTTAAAGAGAATCCAGGCATCCATGAACATTGATCAGAACATTTTTGAACATGAAAAGATTCTAAATCCGAATTAGTTGGTGGAGTAAAATCAGACCAATCTAAATCAATACCATTATCATTATATATTATATCAAAATCTGGAGATTGATAATAACGACATGATCCATCATCATTATCTGCCTGTTCATTAAAATAACCATCGCAAGGGTCTACTTCACATTCTCCAATATATATTGCTTCGTTACTATTTATATCCCAATCCCAATTACAACTGTTATCATACATTATTCCACCTACATCAAAAATATAAGTACTCCAAACAGAATCTGCTTCACAATTATAAGCCTCTATATCTGTGCAGCCTTCAATTTGAGTATAAGCAACATTTGTCACTAACAAATAATTTATTAATTTTAAAAAAAATATCATCTATGGATTCATCAATTCTAGCATTTCATATATTTTACTATTTACAAAAAATTCACTAGGACCACCATAATAAATTTCATGAACTTTCATTTGATGATCTATAAATATATGGAAGGGGTAATTTGAACCTAGGCCCCCGAACCATTCTTTTATAATATAACCAGAACCATCATCTAACATTAATGGGATACCTTCCTCATCTGTTGATCCCCAATCTTCACATGTATATGGTTGCCCAATATCATCAACAAAAGTAAACATTACAACGTCTTCACTAAACTCTGAATCTTCCCAAAAATGGTGTATTGCTTCTCCAACTGGATTAGCTTCAAGGCAAGGCACTCACCATGAGGCCAACAATTCAATCCACATAACCTTACCATAGAATTGATCTAAATTCCAGAGACCCTCCGCGCCATAGCAATAATCAAAATTTTGTGATGTATGTTCACAATTTATCAGATCACCTAATTGGTATGGTATATCTAATTGTGAACTATTACATAATTCAGGTGTTACACAATTACCCATTTCATCCAAGATCAAATTATCTTCACAAACAATATCATTAGGATCAGGATCTACAGAAGATTCACAAGAAATGGAAATTAATAACATCATTATAAATAGAAATAACTTTAGAAGTTTATAAGAATAGTAGTTCATATATATTTATTTTATTAATAGTGTTTTTGCGATTTGTACTTTATTTTCCGACTTAAGCTTTATGTAATATACTCCAGTTGGTATATTAAATGCATTCCATTTATAATTATGCCTACCAGTAGATTGAAACCCTTCAAAAATAATATCAACTTCTTTTCCAGCAAGGTTGTATGCAGATAGGCTGACAAAGCCGTCAGAAGGCAAAGTAAATTGAATTTCTGTTGATGCATTAAAGGGATTAGGATAAATTTTTGTAAAAGCAAATGAATAAGGAACTTGTTCTTTTTCATAATTCTTAGTACTATGATGATCAACGCTGATTAAATCACCATTAATATCACTTAAAATTATTGATATCAAATTATCATTTATACTTGATCCATTAATAATCTTAAACTCTACGATATTGCTTTCAAATGGTTGATTAAATTGAGAATATGCAATATATCTATTTTTCTCATTTAGATAACTTGATTGTTCTTTAATATGGCTATTGTCTTTTAAAATTATTTCTGATTTAGCTTGATTAATAAATGATAATTGAACTCCCAATATATCCACTGTTGAATTTACTAGTAAAATCAAATCCTTTTCTGATCGTATAAAATCAATAGAGGCAGAGCCCTCCAATGAGGCTGTTCTTGAATTGCCAAGTATTAAATTAATTACACTAATCAAATCATTTATATTAATATTGCCATCAACATTTACATCAGCAGCTTCTAATGAACATTCAAATAATATATTTGTCGCTAATATGTGATTAACGATACCAATTACATCTTGTATATTTAATATACCATCCTCATTGACATCACCTAATTCTTGTTCGCACATATTTTCAATACATAAATCTCCACATTCATCTACTAACTGTTGAAGAAAGTTGTTCGCATTTCCTCCACTCCAACCATCAACACTATTATTGGTACCATCACAAGAACTATTATTTGAATTATTTTCATAGGTCCAAGGTTTAGCTCTCACAGTCATCGTATGATCAATTAATACATAAGTAGGATAAGCACTCCAAGAATCATGAAACCAACTAAATATATCACCATCATGTTCTACAATCACAGGCACTCCATTTATGCCTTGGTTACCCCATTGAGTACAACTATATGGCTGTCCTAAATCTTCAAGCGCAGTTATAAATTTCACTGCTGGATTTTGCTCTAGCCAATTTTCCTCTTGCTCATCAATAAAACTTATTGAAGAATAGCAGGTTCCTCACCAAGTTGTTGACATATCAATAAATAAAATATGGTAGCTCCCACCATTTAATTCTCCATTATAGTCAGCTAGACTCCAATCATCACCAACATTATATTCATCGGAGGGATAGCACACTTCAAAAACTTGATTCTGATGCGCTAGACTAACCTGCTCTCCAGCACAGTATGTTTGCGAAAATATTTTATTAATAAACAAAAAAATAAACAATAAGCGGTACATAATCACCTCATTTTCTTTTTAATAATTTAGCAAAATAATCATAGTTATATAGTATCAATATGTAACATTACAAAATTGACCTAATAACAAATCTAAAGCCATTTTCAAATCCAGGTGAATAAACACATGAACCATTCGCGCAAATCAAACCACCTTTTTGCGAGCCATAAAACATTCCACACTGCAAATAAGAACCAAAATTTATTGAAACATCATATCCATCCCATTTCATTTTATCACTTTTATGTAGCTCATTCTCATAAAGGTAGGTTAATGTTATTTTTCCCTGAAAATT
>CAYFHL010000133.1:0-3811 GCA_964342955.1 uncultured bacterium | reverse complement strand
ACGGTAATGAGTTCTATGGGTAAGGCGATGATGGGAACTGGTGAAGCAGAAGGTGAAAATAGAGCTGTAGCCGCAACCGAATTAGCTTTAAATAATCCTTTAATAGACGACTATTCTTTGAAAGGTGCCAAGGGATTACTTGTTAATATAACTGGCGGAGACGATGTTAAGTTATTCGAGGTTGATCAGGCTGTAAACAAAATTAGAGCAGAAGTTGACCCAGAAGCCGAGCTTATTTTTGGAGCAATAAAAGATGAAAATTTAAATGGAAAAATAAGAGTATCCATTGTAGCCACAGCACTTGATGGTGAGGGTATAGAAGGCAAAACCTCGGTTAATAATGTTCACAGAATTCATACTAGAAACTCCGGATATTCGGAAGATCCCGTAAGTAGTGGTGTGACTATGCCGACTATGCCGGATCCAGGATCTATTCAAGGTGCAACAGCCTTAAAATTAGATCAGGAAATTAAAGAGGAGACTAACCTAAAAAAACAAGATGATTTAGTTTCCGGTGTTTCATTAGATAATGCTGCTTATTTTGAAAACAATTTAAACCAGGATCAAAATCATAAAGAAAAAGCCGAAGAACCAGAAGAAGTCGTAATTGATGATATTTCCATTTATGAAGAAAAGTCCCAGGACACTTCAGAGCAAGATACCGCTCAGGACGAAGTTTCCCCCCAATTATTTTCTGATGAGGGAGTTTTTGATACCTCATCAGAAGATAACAATGATGAAGCCTTAAAAGAAGAAGAAGATTTTGAAATACCGGCATTTTTGCGCAAACAGAAATTCTAATTCCGGAATAGATGAAAGATTTTTCATCGTTAAAAACTTTGCCGCATTATCCAGTAATGCTGGAGCAGGTTTTGGACATTTGCAAACCTGACAAGGGCGGGCTATTTATTGATTGTACTTTTGGTTCCGGCGGATACAGCAATGCTATACTTTCTTTCCCAAAAACAAAAGTTATTGCTTTAGATCGAGATTCTTACACAGAAGAATATGTTAATAACACAAAGAAGAATTACAAAAATCGTTTTACTTTTCACAATTTAAAATTTAGCGAACTTAACAAAGCAGTTGATAATGACACGAAGGCCGATTCTATAATTTTTGATCTTGGTATTTCTTCTTTACAAATCTTAAATTTGAAAAGAGGATTTTCTTTTAATTCCAAAGGAAAAGCAGATATGCGCATGGGATTAAATTCTATTAGCGCACAAGAGGTTTTAAATAATTTAAATTTACAAACCCTCAGTAATATATTTAGATTTTTTGGTGAAGAAAAAGATGCCTTTAAAATTGCTTCCAATATAATTGAAGAAAGAAAGAAAAAACCCATAACACATATTCCGGACCTAGTAAGTATAATTGAAAGAAGTAAGAAAAAGGATTTTAAAAAAAAAATTAATATTTCAACCCAAACCTTTCAGGCAATAAGAATTTTTGTTAACAAAGAAATCTCCGAATTAATAGAAGGCTTGATAAATGCTACGCAATTGCTAAAGGCGGGAGGTAAAATAATTATAGTAACCTTTCATTCTATAGAAGATAAAATAGTTAAGTTTTTTTTTACTAATTTTTCAGGGAATAAATCCAGAAGTTCAAGATATTATCCGGATACAGATCAGGGAAAAATTCTGTTTGAAAATTATAAGAACAAAGTGATAAGACCAAGTATCAAAGAAATAAAGACAAACAATCCTTCAAGATCAGCCAAAATGAGATTTGTTACGAGAAACAAAGATGAATTTTTTTATCCAACAGATTTGAAAAATAAATTTTCTCATTATTTGGAGCTGGAGAATCAATATGTTTAAAAAATCAATAACTATTTCTTTATCGGTATTTTTTGTTTTAATGATTTTTACTTCATTTGTTAAAAATAATACCAGGAACATAGAAAAAAATATTGAAAGATTAAGCCTGGATGTTTCTATTTTAGAACAAGAGCTTGCCGATACAAAAATTGATTTTATATATCTTTCTAGTCCAGAGAGGTTAAGAGAAAACCTTTCTTATCTGAGTAGCAAAGAATATTTCAGTTATGATTACTCAAGAATTTTTTTATCTACGCAAGATTTTTTGAATTACACCTCGCATGAAGCAAAAAATTTGATAAAAAAAAAATAAGATGACCAGGAAAAAAAATAGTAAAAAAACGAACAAAAAAAGTTTTTATTTTGATGACTACAATTATTATTCTAAAAGTAAGAGTAAATTAGATATAAACGAAGATAGAATTTATTTACTTTTTTTTGTATTTTTTTGTCTAATTTTTATATTTTCAATTAAAATTTTTGCAACATCCTTACAAGGCATTAGTTTTAAAAATACTCAAAGTTATTATAATTCTATATTCAAACCGTTAAGAAATGACATAGTTGATAGAAACGGAGAGTCTATAGCAAAAAATATTAGAGTTTATCATGCTGCTATAAAACCAAGCTTGATAAAAAATAAAGAAAAATTTATCCTAAAAATTCAACTGCTTTATCCAGGCATTGATATTAAAACTGTAAAAAAAAAATTAAAAAAAAATAAATATTTTTATCTAAAAAGAAATATTACTGAAGAAGAAAGGGCTAAATTATGGTCCATGGGCGAAAAAGGTTTGTTATTTGAAACCACACAAATAAGGATATATCCGCAGAAGAGTTTATTTAGTCATGTTGTAGGACAAATAGATGATAATAATAATGGAATATCTGGATTAGAAAAATCTTTTAACAGAGAATTAAAATTAAATAACGAACCATTAATCATGACATTGGATACAAATCTTCAGTTTTTAATTAGGGAAGAATTAGTTAAATTTCAAAAAATTTTTAAAAATATTGGCAGCGCATCAATTTTAATGGAAATAAATAGTGGCGAGATACTTTCCATGGTTTCTTTACCTGACTTTGACTTAAATAAAAGAGAAACAATTGATGATGTAAATTATATAAACAGAGCTACCAAAGGCGTTTATGAACTTGGATCAGTTTTTAAAACATTTACATTAGCTGGAGCTTTGAACGAAGGTTTGGTGGAAACTGATACGGAATTTAAAAATCTTCCAAAAAAAATTACCTGCGCAGGAAGACCTATAGGGGAATATGACGAAAAAATTCCATCCAGTTTAACTGCCGAACAAATTTTAATTAGATCAGGGAATATTGGTTCAGTTAGAATTGGTCAGAAAATTGGAGGGGAAAGAATGAGGGATTTTCTCCAAAATATTGGTGTATTAAGTAAAATAGAATTTGATATAGAAGAAGTAGGAGAACCAATACCTTTTAGGTGGGGAAAGTGTAAACTAGCAACAGCATCTTTTGGTCACGGAATCACAACAACGCTTCTGCAACTTGCAAAAGGTTACTCAATTATATCCAATGGCGGTTTTAATATAAAACCAACATTAATAAAAAGAAAATCTAAAGAAAGTAAAAAAATTAGAATCTTAAACAAAGAAGTATCAAAAAAGATAAATCCAATTTTAAGAAAAATTGTATCAACAAAAGAGGGTACCGCTAATTTTGCAAATATTGAAGGATATGAAGTTGGAGGAAAAACAGGCACGGCCCAAAAATCATTTAATGGTATTTACTCAAAAAACAAAATCAATACTTTTGTCGCTGTTTTTCCTATATCAAAACCAAAATATGTTTTACTAGTGCTATTAGATGAGCCGAAGCCAAGTAAAAACTATATTTACCACTATAAAGATGGAAGTGGATGGAAATACAAAGGAACCCCTTATAATACAGCCGGATGGACATCAGTAGAAATTGCGGGCAAAATTATAGAAAAAATTGGACCT
>CAYFHL010000132.1:0-3839 GCA_964342955.1 uncultured bacterium | reverse complement strand
AGAAAGTGATAATATTAAGCAATATTAAAAATTTTATAAAGAATATCTTCATTATTTAGCCATCGTCTTCATAATCAAATTCTAATTCAATAACTCCTGAAGGAGTCGTAAATGGACCTGGTGTACTAGGATCTCCAAGTGGCTCTCCATCTCCATCTGCTGCAACTATTATCCAATAGTAAGTTTTGCCATATTCTAAAGGAGGTGCACTAGATGGATACTGAAAAAAATTATCTTGTATACCTTCTGCATTAAAAATTAATTCAGTCATTCCTTCATCACCAGCTAGAGTCAATGTATATTGGCTTGCACTATTAATAGAAATCCAAGAGAAATAAGGGTTTAAACTTTCGGATTCCGAATTTAATGGTCCCTCAAGCTGAGGTGTATTAGAACCTGATAGTTCAAAACTATATGCAGAACTATAATCCCCTATAGGTCCTTCTTCACTTAATGCACGGACATGCCAATAATAAGTTGTACCAAAATCTAAAGGTTCAGCACCCGATGAGGGGTATGATGTATTGTTCTCTACAATTTCATCAGATGACCATACTATTTCAGAAAAATCTTCGTTAGAGCTTACCTCTATTTCATACTTAGCTACACCCTCTAGAGCACTCCATTGGAATGATGGATTTGAAGTTGTTACAGATTCGCCACTAGAAGGTACTTCTAATTGCACAATAAATGCCGCAGTTATAGTAAAATTTCTTGTTGCTGTCCATGGACCAATTTGTCCACCTTCATTATTTAATGGACTAATACGCCAATAATATGTAGTTCCTAATTCTAGCGGTGGATCTCCTGAATATTCAAAACTTCCTGACCCTGTTTGTCCATTGATACTTTCAGAAAATTCTGCATCAGTTGAAATTTGTATTGCATAAGCCGCAACGCCATCGATTGTTTCCCATGAAAAAGCAGGAGTAGTTGATGAAATACTAGCTCCATCATCTAATTGTAAAATTGTTAAAGTCACTTCAGCTGGTGTTGAAAAAGTGCCAATTGCACTAATAATTACAGCGTCTTCAGTTGCAGCTTCAACTTTCCAAAAATATCCAGTGCTATTAACTAATGTATAATTACCTTCAAGCGCGAACTCAGTTCCAGAAACCATTTCTAAAAATACCATAGACTCAAAACCTGCATCAACTGCTAAACTTAGAGAATAAGTAGTTGTACCTTCAAGAGCTCCCCAACTAAGAGTTGGAGTTAAATTATTAACGACAACCCCATCTATAGGATTTAATATTGGAATTGATCCTGAAGACGGTGCCGTTATAGATATTACTTCAGATGGCCCTGATATAGATTCTCCTTCTGAATTAAGACCTTGAACTTGCCAAAAATAAGTTTTTCCAGATTGAATAATGCCTGACTCAATAGCAACTTGGTTCATATCTGTACTTGTTGAAAATACTATTGTATTAAATTCAGCATCCTCACCTATTCGTAATTCATAGATTGAATAATTATCATTAGCTTCCCATTGGAATGTGGGAGTTGAAGATTCTATACCGCCTGATGGACTCAATCCTGCAACAGGGAATATTGACTGAGTTGAAAAAGATTCAATTTCAGATGTTGCTATAATTTCATCATTTTCATCTAGAGCTGAAACTCTCCAATAATACACTTGGGCAAATTCAAGTAATGTTGCTGATTCTGAATAAGAAATACTAGTTTCAGAAATAATACTAGACCAAATAATTGATTCAAAACCACCATCAGATGCAATTTCTAATAAATATGTGGAGGCTTGATTTATACCGTTCCATGTAAAATCTGGCAATAATGATGTCTCTTCCGAAATAGAATTTAATACAGGTGGATCTAATTCTTCAGTTTGAAAGAAGCTAGGTGCACTTGGGTTTCCAAAGGATAAATCATTATCATCCAATCCCTGAATTTGCCAATAATAACCCGTATTATATTCAAATGGATCCATAGAAAAAGGTATACTATTGCCTTGAACGTATTCTTCATATACAACAGAACTAAAATCTTCTAATAAACTTACTAATAGTTGATATTGCTGTGAAGGAGGTACAGTTTCCTCCCAAGAAAATGGTTCATTTAATATAGGAGGAATAATATTCGGAATAAAAACTGAAACTATTGATGATGGTATTCCATGAGGTCCATCACTATCATAAGCTTGAGCTGAATTATAGTAAGTTGTTCCATATTGTAAGATTGGTGCATCACTAGGGTATGTTATTATTAAATTATTCCCCATATCTACTTCAGCTAGAACAATAGATAAATCTGGTTCGTTTGACACAACGATAGTGTATCCCTCTGCACCAGTTACAGTGCCAATTATTTCAAATTGAGGCAAAACACTTGCTGGTGGCAGCTCCACAGCAAGCCCTACTTGCTCATCACTTCCAGGTTTATTTGGTATTACTACTGTCAATATATTCGAAGGCTGTCCAAAAAGAGAACCATCAATTTTAGCACTTACCTGCAAATAATATGTCTCACCCCAATCAATTACATCCGATGAAAATGTATATGAAACATCATTTTCACCAATATCTACTTCTAAAACAATATTTGACATTTCTTCATCAATTGCTAATGTAATTGTATATCCTGTGGCTGCATCTAAACCTTCTAAAATATTTACAACTATTTCTGCTGAACCTGATTCACTTAATGTAGCAGAAATTTCAGGTTGTTCTGATGCTCCTGGCTGTACAGGCACATTAAATGGAATAATTTCACTTGGAGTACCTAATAGTTCACCTTCGAAACTTCCTAATATTTGAATATAATATGTAGTCTCAAACTCAAAAATTTCAATTCCATTAGTATATTCATATGGGAAAGATGATATAGATAGATTTATTTCCTCAATCATACTACTTCCTTCACTATCTTCAAAAATATAAAGAATATATTCATCAGCACCTAACACTTCGCTCGTTAAACTGATTATTGGAATTCTAACATCTTGATTAGATGTAGAAATTGAAATTTGAGCTTGGCCAGCTTCAACTTCTTCTGACAAAGTTGAAAATTGTATTATATCTGAAGGGAATGAATGTTGTTCCCCATCTTTTAGTGCTATAACTTGCCCAAAATATTCAGTTTCAAACTCAAGGCCTGCTTCTTCTCCTGAAATTGCATAAGTTGTGGTTGTTACATCAGAATTATACCATATAGGATCTGAAAGAATCGAATATTCGTCTACTTCTTGTGATTGAGCAATTAATAGTTGGTATGTGTCTGCACCATTTACTAAATCAAAAGTAAACTCTACATCCAAAGATGATGTCAAAATAATTTGCAAACTAGGAGAATCTTCTAACGGTTTATCTATTGTTGTGAAGGAATAGGTTTGCTGGGGAAAAAGATTATCTATTTCACTACTTATAAAACCATTTATATCATGTGGAGTTATGTTCCAATTGTATTGTGTGCTATATTCTAAATCATCATTTTCATATTGAAAATATTGACCATTAATATCATCAGAGATAAAAAAGGGACTATTTAATTCAGTATCTTCTTCATCTGTTAATTTCAAAATATAATAGGGTACACCTGTTGGACCTTCCCATGAGAAAGTCGGATTTAGATCCTCCTCAACTGATTGATTTGAAGGTTGAGTTATACTTATTGGCGCAATGGTAAAATTATATATTGCATAATCTTCTATAGTACCTAAAATAATACCATCATAATCAAGAGCTTCTATTCTCCAATAATATTGTTCTCCTGGAAATAATCCGTACTCAACATCCTGTGTCGGGTATTGAAATGGCAAATCTACACCTTCGTCATTGTAAAATGTGACATATGATTCATATATACCAATATCATAAGAT
>CAYFHL010000131.1:0-3840 GCA_964342955.1 uncultured bacterium | reverse complement strand
CATCCATTATCGCAACCTTCAGCAATCTTTAAGTATGCATAGTGACTTGGAGTTAAGATAGATCTGTAGTAATCTGGATCTTGTTTAAGAAAAGGTTTTCCTAATAAATAACTTATAATTTTAGCATGATCATCGGTTCCAAAAAAAGCATCTACTTCAGGCAATTCCTTCATCAATTCTTGTCCATATCTTCCAGAAAAACAGCCCATGACGATTAGTTTCTCTATTTTATTAATTTTTCTTAATTCACCTGCTTCTAAAATAACATCAATTGATTCCTCTCTTGCAGACTCTAAAAAACCACAAGTATTAATAATAATAATATCTGCTTTAGTTGATTTATCAACTATTTCAAAGTTTTCATATTTTAGGCCACCAACTAATACTTCTGAATCTACTAGATTTTTTGCACAACCTAGACTTACTAAAGATATTTTTTTATTTTTATTATTCATTGATAGAGCCTAACAGTCCTTTAAGATAATATTCTAATTCAAAGGGGACAATATCCGTTTCTTGTTCACCTAAACCAATATAATATATAGGAATCTTTAATTTGTTCATAATGGAAAGAGCTATGCCTCCCCTTGCAGTACCATCCATTTTAGTTAGAATAACTCCATTTATTGGTAGAAACTTCGAAAAAGTTTCAACCTGATTTATAGCATTTTGACCAGTATTTGAATCGATAACTATAAAAATATCTAAATCCTCAGATTTTTTATTTATTACGCTAAATATTTTTTGCAACTCATTCATTAGATTTAATGATGTATGCAATCTCCCAGCCGTATCTATTATTATATGATCTTTACTATTTGCTAAGCCTTTTGACATTCCATCATAAGCCACTGATGATGGTGATTGACTCTTTAAATTAACAAATAAATCAATGTTTAATTTATTTGACCACTGTTGCAATTGTTCAATTGCAGCCGCTCTGTAAGTATCAGCTCCAATTAGCATAACATCCTTATTATTTCTTTTGAGTAGACTTGCTAATTTAATTGATGTTGTTGTTTTTCCATTACCATTCACACCAACTAATAAAATTACTCTCTTTAGTGGTTGAGTATCATTACAAAAACTAAACTCATCATTAATTATATTTTTAAACTTTGTAATTATGGGCAAATTATTATCAAAATCAATTATTTTACTAATTATCTTCTCGGAAAGATCGTAATCAATATCTGCCATAATTAATGATTCTTCAAAAGATTCAATTTCATCATTATTAAATTTAGTTTTTCCTTTTAGAGATGAAAATATCTGTGAAATTTTAGATCTAGTTGAAGCAAGTCCTTTTATTGTCTTATTAAATATATTATTCATCATCTAAATAATTGAAATGTTTTATATATCGAATAAAATAATGATATGTGCTCAGAATAAATAATATTATAGAAAGTACATAAAATGACCATTTTATTATAAAGCTAGCTTGAAACAAAAATGATGCCATTGTACATGCAAATATACCTACGAACCATTTTCCAAAAAAATTAGATTGAAACACTTCTCCTTTATTTACTATTAAATATACTCCAATAATAATGAGGAAAATATCTCTAATAGATAATATGATAAAAAATATTAAAAAAGGAAGTCCATATGTAAAAATTAAATAAGTCACAACAACCATAAGTGATATCTTATCAGCTACTGGATCTATTAATTTACCAAAATCAGTTATTTGATTTGAGTATCGTGCCACCATTCCATCAAGCAAATCAGTTAAGACAATCAATAATATTAAAATAAATGCATAAACAAAATTATCAGTGTCTCCATTTGATAATTTGTCTAAGACTAAAATTAGAGGTATACATAGTATTATTCTGCTAATACTAATTAAATTGGCTATTGTAAGAAGTTTATCTTGTTTAATATTCATGCATATTATTTATTTCGAGAACTACTAAATTCTAATACCGTTACTAATGATTCTTTTATTGGAGAATCATCAAAAATCTCTAATTCTTGAATTGCATCTTCTTTAAATTCTTTGATTTTATTTTTTGCATATTCTATGCCACCATTTTCAATTATAATATTTTTTATTTTATTAAGTTGATTTTTTTTCACACTTACTCTTAATTGACTTTTAAATAATTTTCTTCTTTTTCCTTCCAATTTATTGAGAATAAAAATTAATGGAAGAGTTAACATGTTTTTTTTTAAATCATAGCCCGCAGGCTTACCTAATCGATCAATATCTCCTAAAATATCTAACAAATCATCTTTAATTTGAAAAATTAAACCAAATTTTTCACCATAGTTTGATAAAGCAACTATCTTACTATTATCCTTCGTTACACTTAAAGCTCCTAATTTACATGATGCCGAAAATAAAGACCCAGTTTTATCATTAACCATCTTATAATATGTTTTTTCAGTCATATCTTTTTTTATTGCTTTTTCAATTTGTAACAATTCCCCCCTACTTAAGCGGTCGGATGTAGTTGAGAGAACATTTAGTGCTTCAAAATCTTTTAGTTTTATCATATTAGATAAAGCTTTAGAAAACATAAAATCACCTATTAAGATTGCAATTTTATTTTTCCAAACCCTATTGATGGATGGCCATCCTCTTCTAAGGTCAGACTCATCTACAACATCATCATGAATCAATGTAGCAATATGCAATATTTCTAATAATGATGCGGAAACATATGTATTAATATTAGGAGTTCCACAAAGATTTGCTGATAATAAACAGAGCGTTGGTCGGATCTGTTTACCTTTCCGTTTTACAATATAATTAATTACAGTATTAATAAGGCTAACATCCGATTTTATCGATTCATCAAAGGTTTTTTGAAAATTGATAAAATCATTTTTTATATACTCTTTGATATTTTCTATATCTTTTTGTCTCATAATTTTAGTGTTTAGGTTTAAATATTTTGCTAATAATAATACTTAATTCATAAAGTAATACCAATGGTAAAACTACAAATAATTGACTTATCGGATCTGGAGGAGTTATAATTGCTGAAATTATTAAAAATGACAGAATAGAAACCTTCCTATATTGTTTTAAAAATGGTGGTGTAAACAACCCTATCCTAGTTAATATTAATGATAAAAAGGGAATTTGAAAGATTAAGCCAAAAACCATAACAAACGAAATCATATATAATAAATAACCCTCTAATGTAAAATTATACAATACCATTACATTAGTAATCAGAGATGTAAAAAAATTTAAACTAACTGGAATTATTATATAGTATGCGAACAGTGCACCTATAATAAAAAAAATATTAGAAGTAATTATTAATAATAAAATTACATTTTTTTTTATAATAAAAGCAGGAGACACAAACTTCCAAATTTGATATAGAATAAATGGATAAGCTAAGAATAAACCTCCAATTATAGCTAAATTAAGCTTTATTATAAAAATACTTGTGACATTTAAGACTTGTAAAGTTAAATTTAATGATTTCGATGGTCTAATTAATATTTGCATCCAAAATTCAGATGAATTATATATAATAATACTTGCTAATAATACTGACATTATAATTTTAATCAAACACCATCTTAACTCTTCAAGGTGTTCCCAAAATGACATTTCTAAATATTTAGTCTTCATTATCAAGCATTTTTTTTGCAAATTCATAAGGAGATAATCGTCGATCAAATTTCTTTTTCAGCTCACATTCTAGTCTTTCTATATTACTTGCCTTCCAAAAACTATCTTTATGATACTTAGCAATTAAATTAAAAATCCTTTTTTTATATCTCTGATCAGATTTTTTGAGATTAATTCCATTATTATTTATATAATTTTTATGATCTTGAATACTATCATATAGCTTTTTAATTCCT
>CAYFHL010000130.1:0-3905 GCA_964342955.1 uncultured bacterium | reverse complement strand
ACCGCCGACACAAGGATTTTCAGTCCTCTGCTCTACCAACTGAGCTACCGAGCCATCAAGTTGTAAAATAAGATATTTCATCGCTTAGGGCGATTCAATAATTATTTTTAAATTTTACAACATATTTTACAACATATTTTCTCATATACATTATAAAATAGTTCACGAATTTAACTATATAATCCAAAAAAACACGTAAGAATATCATTTGAGAATTTTCATGATCAACTTAGGTTGATTCAACCCAAGTCAGAGATAAAACATTTCGATTTTATAGATTAAAAATGTAATATTACATCCATGAGAAAATTTTGGATAATCATAAGTGTATGTTGGTTGTGGACTTGTGGTGGTGGAGGTGGAGGAAGTTCTCCAACTGAACCTCAAGAACCAGCACCTGTAGCAAATTTTACGGCTACTCCAACCACATTGATTCAAGGACAAGCAGTTACCTTTACTAGTACATCTACTGGAACCATTACTTCTTATGCTTGGAACGTAGATGATGATCCAGCAATAGAAGGGACTACTGCAACTTATTCTCATACATATACAGAGGTTGGAACCTATAGTATAACCTTAACTGTTACTGGTCCTGGAGGAAGTAATCCTAAAACCGTAGCTGATATGATTACCGTATCAACCGCTGCTCCAACTCCAACAACTGAAACTTCACAAACTGTACAAGAAGATGGAAGTACCACCATTAGCTTAACAGCGACTGATCCAAACGGACAAGCAGTGACTTTTGCAATTACTACTGATCCAAACAATGGAACTGCTACTTTAAGTGGATCAGAGATAACCTATACCCCGAATGCAAATTTTTATGGTACCGATAGTTTTGATTATACTGCATCTAACGGAACTTATACTTCAGACCCTGTGACGATTACTGTAACCGTTGAAGGAGAAGATGACGAGCCTACTACCAATGATGTATCTGCAACTACGGATGAGGATACCGCAGTAACATTAACCTTAGATGCTACGGAAATCGATGGGGATAACTACTCATTTAGTATTGTAAGTCAGCCAACCAACGGAACCCTTGGTTCTATTAATGGAAACCAGGTGGAATACACCCCAAACCAAGACTGGAACGGGACTGATACTTTTACCTTTGAAGCAACCGATGACAGAACCTCTAGACGTAATGTGGCAACAGCAACCATTACAGTAAATGCGGTAAATGATTTACCAACAACCGATGATTTAACTATTACCATTATGCCAAATAGCACTTACACTATTACTTTAGAAGCAAATGATATTGAGAATGATGATTTGATTTTTTCATTATTATCTATAAATGTTGAAGGAAGTATTTCGCATGATGGATCAAGTAATCAAGTTAATTTTACACCTACAACTAACTTTTCTGGTGAAGGTGGATCTTTTTCTTTCATAGCAAATGATGGTTATGGCGATAGTAATCAATCAACCATTACAATTTATATTTCTGATAAAGAATTTTCTTCTCCAGCTGGAGGAGAAGTTTTTAGATACGTAAATGGTAGTAGTACTGGTACAGGTATTAAAATAAAATGGAATGAAGGTTATAATCCTCATACAGGTTTAGAGCTATGGAAGGGTAACAATAAAATATATGAAATTGGAAATGACATTCCAATATCTCAAAACGAAGTGATTGCAAATCCTAGCTCAATTACTGAATATAATATTAGTGAAGGAGATGATTTCAGGATTAAAATGTACGATTCCTCCTTCAATGGAACAGATTATATTTTCAGTAATTATTTTTCAATTTATCCAAATAATCCCCCTGTTGCTCACCACTACACTGTAACTGATGCACAAGAAGATATTTCTTATACATTTGATTTATTAAAAAGGGACCATCCTGATTCAGGAACAAAAATAGTTTTTGATGAAGACATTAATTTAGGAAGACAGTCAGAAAGTGAAATACGTTTTTATTTAAATGGTAATCCTTCCCAAGGTACTGCAGTTTTTAGCCCAGAAAGTACAACTCCTCCTGGACACGGTGGCAGTGAATTGACTTACACTCCAGAGCAAAATTCATACGGTACTGATGTTGTAAATTATAGAGTTGATGATGGACTTGAACACTCCACTCCATTTGATGTTACAGTTACATTTATAGTATCTCCAATCAATGACGCTCCAGTAACTCAAAATGTGTCATTTACTACTGATGAAGATACTCCATATACTGAAAGTTATACTGCTTATGTTAGTGACGTTGAAGGAGATGATTTAACTATAATTGGAGTTACAAACCCAACATTTGGTACTGCAACTTGTGATGGTACTGATTGTACTTATACTCCTTACCAAGACTACCATGGAACCGATAGCTTTACTTATAAAGTCAATGATGGAGAATTAGACAGTAACATATCCACAGTATCTGTTACAATAAATCCAGTCAATGATGCACCGATTGCAAATGATATGAGTTTATCATTAGATCGTGAAAGTTCCATTGACTTTACTTTAGATGCTTCAGACCAAGATGGAGATAGTTTATCAAAAACTATTGTGTCCCAACCTGATAATGGAACATTAGTACCTGGGGCAGGACTGAATTATACCTACACTCCAGATAGTGGATATTTTGGAACCGATAGTTTTACGTATAAAGTCAATGATGGAACTAGTGATTCCGATGTAAAAACAGTGAGTTTTGATATTGATCAAGTTGTTAAAAACTTAAGAAATAATTCAAGTTTCTATGTTACTGTTGAAAAGAGTCCTCAAGGAGATAATTTATTGCTAATTCAAAAAGAAAATAATTTATCTTTCTTAGTAAATTTTGATAACAATTTAGATGTTGTCAGTACTACTCAATTTAACACAAATCAATATTTCATACCCGGAGGCAATAGCGACCCAGAGACGATTGATTTTAAAAGGCATAATAATGGATTTATATCTTTTAGCAATAAAAAAATTACAACATTTGACTCCCAAATGAATTTACTTTCAAGTATTGAATTGACTCTAGATAATACGACAGGTCAATCTGTAGAAATGGTAGAAAATGGTAATATTTTGCTTGGCGGTTATCAATGGGACGATGAAGGTTTCTTAATAAAAATTAACAGTAGCGGAGATACTATTTGGACAAAAACATATGATTTAGTTTCAAATCAACAAGATAGAATATTGGGAATTAAACAATTATCAGATGGTAACTACTTTTTTGTTATTGGTCTCACAGGAAAATATGTAAAAATAGATCAAGATGGTGAAATTATTTGGGCAGTAAATCCATCAGATTCAGGTACACAATATCCAACAAAAATAATTGAACATAATCAACTAATATACATATTTAATGATTCCTCAGAATTGGCTATTCTTGATTTGAATGGAAATCTATTGTCAAGTATACAAATACCAGGCTTTGCTGGATTTTATGGTAGACAAGATATGTTTTTACATTCAAACGGAGACTTAATTATGGGCGGCATTGATAATAATGCCTCTTCTTCACAATGGAATAATTACTTGAAAGTAGTAAGATATGATACGAATGGAAATAAAATTTGGGAACGTCAATATAACGAGGGATATCCAGAGCAAATGTCAGTTATAAAGGGAATTGAAGATTCAGATGGGAATCTGATATTTATGCTTCGCTATGATGAAACTGGATATACTAATGATAAACATGGGATTTTCAAAGTAGACATAAACGACGGCACCAAACTCCTCCCATAACCAAAAATTTACCATATTTTTTACAACATATTTTTACAACATACTTTCATAAATACGTGTAAATACAATCTTTTGTTCTTGTGATTACCTGATGACTCATACAAATAAAATATCTATCATTATTACAACATGTTTTACAACATGATTACAACATAATGATCCAAAAATGTTAGTGTATAGGAACTATAACGGGC
>CAYFHL010000129.1:0-3941 GCA_964342955.1 uncultured bacterium | reverse complement strand
AAGAGGAGAAGCACTAGATCATGTTTTGTTGTTTGGACCACCGGGGTTAGGTAAAACAACCCTAGCACATATAATTGCCAAAGAAATGAATGTAAACATTAAAATGTCATCTGGTCCAGTTTTAGATAGGCCAGGAGATTTAGCAGGAATTTTAACAAATTTTTCAGATAAAGATGTCTTTTTTATTGATGAAATACACCGTTTATCTAGCATAGTTGAAGAATATTTATATTCTGCTATGGAAGATTATACAATTGACATTATGATAGATAAAGGCCCAAGCGCCCGAAGTGTTCAATTAAATTTAAATCCATTTACATTAATAGGCGCTACAACTAGACTAGGTAACCTTACTTCCCCAATGCGAGATAGATTTGGGGTAATTCTAAGATTAGATTTTTATAATACAAGCGACTTATTAGAAATTATAATACGATCATCAAAAATCTTAGATATTAAAATAGATTCAGATGGTGCCAACGAAATTGCAAAAAGAAGTAGAGGAACCCCGAGAATAGCAAACAGGATTTTAAGAAGGGCAAGGGACTTTGCTCAAATAAAATCAAACAATATCATAACGCTAAAAACTGCAAATATTGCATTGGATAGATTAGGAATAGATGAAAATGGTCTTGATGAAATGGATAAAAGAATATTACAAGCTTTAGCAGAAAAATTTAATGGAGGTCCAGTTGGACTAGAATCTCTAGGCGTTGCAATTTCGGAAGATGCGCGCACAATAGAAGAAGTATATGAGCCCTTTTTAATAAAAGAAGGATTTATTCAAAGAACATCTAGAGGAAGAGTTGCTTTAGAAAAAACTTTTTCATATCTAAATGTTAAAAAACCTAAAAATTGGAAACAAATTGGAATATTTAAATAATTTGAAAGGAAGAATATGTTTTTTGGATCAGTAGAAAAACCACCAAGATTATCAGAATTTGAAATGGAAGTACCAGAAAAATTGATTGCTCAAACACCAGAAAAAAAGCGGGATGAGTGTAAATTAATGGTATTGGAGCGAGAAGGCGAAAAAATCAAACACAAAAAATTCAAAGATATAGTTGATTATTTTAGCAAGGGCGATGTATTAGTAATGAATAATACAAGAGTTTATCCGGCACGATTATATGCAAAAAAAGATCGATCTGATGCAAAAGTTGAAGTTTTTCTATTACGAGAGCTAGCAAATGATCTTTGGGAAGCAATGGTAAAGCCTGCAAGAAAAGTTAGAATTGGAAACAAATTATGGTTTAGTGATAAAATCTCTTGTGATGTAATTGATAATACAGTTTCAGGTGGCAGGGTATTACGATTTGATTATCAAGATAATGAATCAATATATTCATTTATTGAAGAAGCGGGTCACTCACCATTACCTCCGTATATTAAAAGAGAATCAGAGCCAGATGATAAAGAGTACTATCAAACAGTCTATGCATCAGAAAGAGGTTCTGTCGCAGCTCCGACAGCAGGAATTCATTTTTCAAAACCATTATTAAATAAATTGGAAAAAAAGGGTGTAAATCTAGCATATTTAACATTACATATAGGCTTAGGAACATTTAGGCCCATTATGGTTGAGGACTTAACAAGACATCAAATGGATTCAGAATATTTTTCTATGCCTATGGAAACGGCAAACATAATAAATGAAGCAAGAGCAAAAAGAAAAAAAGTCGTAGCTGTTGGTACTTCAACAGTTAGAACATTAGAAACAGTTGTTGTATCAGGCTTTCAAGTCACTGCAAGAAAAGGCTGGACAGATAAATTTATTTATCCACCATATGAATTTAAAATGTGTGACCATCTTATTACCAACTTTCATCAACCACAGTCAACATTAATGATGCTTGCTTCTGCATTTTCTAATAAAAATTTTATTTTAAAGGCATATAAAGAGGCTATAAAAAAAGGCTACCGCTTTTATTCTTATGGTGATGCAATGATCATAATATAGTTAGGGTTCAGTTGAATTTTAAAATTGGTCAAGGAATAGATGTGCATCAACTTAAAAAAGGACTTCCTCTTTATATAGGTGGAGTTTTAATTCCGTACAAGAAAGGTTCCTTGGGCCACAGTGATGGTGATGTGTTAATACATTCAATAATTGATGCTATTTTAGGAGCAATCTCTGAACATGATATAGGTTACCATTTTCCATCAGAAGAAAAAAAATGGAAAAATAAATCTAGTGAATATTTTTTAAAACATGTTTATTCTATTTTATTGGAAAAAAATTTTTTAATTGGCAATATAGATGCAACTATCATATTGCAAGAACCTATAATTAGCCCTTATATTAAAAAAATGAAAAAAAATATTTCACGAATTCTTAATCTAAATGAAAAAGATATATCTATAAAGGCTACCACAACAGATAAATTAGGATTTATAGGTAATAAAAAAGGTGTTTCTGCTATATCAATTATTTTAATTTTTAACAACAATGGCAGCTAAAGTTAGATTTGCTCCAAGCCCAACTGGTTATTTGCATGTCGGTGGATTAAGAACAGCTTTATTTAATTATATATATGCCAAAAAAACAAATGCAAAATTTTTACTTCGCATTGAAGATACTGATCAGACTAGAATTGTAGAAAATGCTTTAGAAAATTTATTTTCTATTTTTCAAAAAATAAATATAAATTTTGATGAAAGCCCTGAAATTGATCAAGGTAATGGTCCATATATTCAATCTCAGAGATTAAAAATATATCATAAATATGTTAAAAAATTATTAGTGGAAGGTAAGGCCTACCCATGCTTTTGTTCTTCAAACAAATTACAACAATTACGCAAAGAACAAAGAAAAAACAAAGAGATAATAAAGTATAATAGACATTGTTTGAAAAAAAATTTTAGCAATATAAAAGAAAAAATGGAGACCCAAAACCATGTAATAAGAATGAAAATACCACCGGGTTCAGAAATATTATTTAATGATTTAGTTAGAAAAAAAATTGTGTTTAAAAATATTGAAATAGATGATCAAATAATAATTAAATCTGATGGATATCCAACCTACCATTTTGCCAATGTTATCGATGATCATTTAATGGGAATAACACATGTAATGCGAGGAGAAGAGTGGTTGTCTTCTACTCCCAAACATATTGTATTATATGATTTTTTTAATTGGAAAACACCCCAATTTATACATCTACCATTACTTCTTAATAAAGATAAAAGTAAATTATCAAAAAGGCAAGGAGATGTATCTGTTGAAAAGTATTTAGAAAAAGGCTATTTGCCCGAGGCACTTATAAATTTTGTAGCATTATTGGGCTGGCATCCTGATAATGATCAAGAAATTTTGAATATTGAAGAATTAATCAATAGTTTTGCCATTGATAGAATACAAAAATCTGGTGCAGTATTTGATATTGAAAAGCTTAACTGGATGAATAAACAGTATATGATGCAAATAGATTTATCTAAATTGTGTGATCTATCAAAATCATATTTTGAAAATGAAGGAATAGACATTTCAGATAATGAAAAATATAAAAAAGTTATTAATAATTTGCGAATGAGATCCTCTACAATTGAAGAACTTGTATGCGCGGCAAAACCATATTATTTAAAATTAAAAATTTCAGAAGAAAATTTAGATTTTTTAAAACTGGAAAAGTCACAAATATTAATCAAAGAATTGTATAACCAAATTAATTCTACCAAAACAAATTTAGATGAATTAAAATTTAAAAAGATACTTTTTGAAACGGGCTCCAAATTAAATATAAAAGGAAAAAATTTATTTTTACCAGTACGAATTGCATTATATGGAAAAGCAAAGGGCCCAGAAATACCGAGTATATTTTCTATTTTAGGCATCAAAGAATCATTAAATAGACTAAACAAAGCAAAGAATGAAAAGTAATTTTATTAAAGAAATAATTAATAAAGATTTAAAGTTAGGAAAAAATAGATCTCGTGTT
>CAYFHL010000128.1:0-3952 GCA_964342955.1 uncultured bacterium | reverse complement strand
ACTCTGATATTGATTGTAATGGGATTTGCTATAATGTTTTAGTTGATCAATTAGACTATGTTAGAGTACGAGAAGATGAACATTGTTATCAGTATATGTTGTTTTCCGAAGCCAAAAATATAATAGAATCTTCAAATATCAATGAAGGAGATTGGATAGAAATATCTGATTTAGAAATTAATGATGAATTTGAAGGAGAGTATGAAGTTAATAACATTTCATCAGTGAGTAATTTTGTTAGATTAACCGTTTCTTTAGATAGTTATGGCCTAAATGGAGAAGGATGTGGTGCATCAAATTCAGGAATATCTCAATCAAGCATTATTACATTAAAGAAAATTGAATCATATTTAGATGATTGTGGCCATTGTGTAGGTGCAAATGGATTAATTGAGAATTATGCTTTAGATGATTGTAATATTTGTAATGGTGGCAATTATATAGATGATATGGGCTTTATTTCTGGCCCAAATGCAGGATGTGATGGTGTGTGTGGAAGCGATAGTGCTTTTGATCAATGCTATGTTTGCGATGGAGATGGAACTAGTTGCCTAGATTGTTTAGGTGTTGCTAATGGATCTGCTTATATAGATAATTGTGGTATTTGTGTAGCAGAAAATGATAATAGTTGTATTCAAGCTTGTGATGGTAATTGGTATAATAATAATTATTATCCAATATTAGATGAATGTGGAATATGTGGAGGTAGTGGTCCTTCAGGAGAATGTGGTTGCGAAGATATTACCGAAGGTGCCTGTGACTGTGAAGGAAATACTTTTGATGAATGTGGAATTTGTAATGGTCCAGGATCAATTTATGAATGTGGATGCACAAGTATTTCTGAAAATGCTTGTAATTGCGAAGGGCAAATTGATATGGGGTGTGGCTGTGGAGAGCCAGGGCCATCAGGATGTGATAATGTTTGTGGATCAAGTTTAGAGTATGATGAGTGTGGAATATGTGGAGGGGATAATTCAGACTGTGAAGATTGTAATGGAATTCCTAATGGATCAAATCTATTAGATAATTGTGGAATTTGCGATGACAATCCTGAAAATGATTGTATGCAAGACTGCGAAGGTAGTTGGGGTGGTACCGCTGAATATGATGAATGTGGCGTATGCAATGGTCCAGGATTTCCAGATAACTCATGTGATTGTGAAGGTAATATTCTAGATGAATGTGGAATATGTGGTGGTAATGGTCCAGAAAGTAATTATGATTGTGATGGGAACTGTATTGTAGAAATTGATTGTAATGGAATTTGTGGTGGTAGTTCTGTACTTGATTTGAATAATCAATGCTGTGATTATTTAGAGCTAGATAATTGTGAGATTTGTAATGGAAATAATGAGTCAGATTTAGGCTGTGGGTGTTTCCTAGATGCTCCACAAAGCTATTGGATTGATGAAGATGGTGATGGCTTAGGTTCAGGAGAGTCTGTATTGTTCTGTTTAGAAGATTTACCTGAAAATTGGGTGAATAATAATGATGATGAATTCCCATATTGTTTTGATAATTATTATGATTGTTTAAATGACTGTGGTGGAAATGCAGAGCATGATTATTGTAGTGTATGCGAAGGTCAAAATTTATGTTTAATTCCTATATTAGAATCCCCAGAAGATTCTCTTTTAGTTAATATGTTAGAAGTTGATTTGATGAGTGATGAACTTATATTTTTATGGTCAGATACTTCCTTAATTAATATTGATACTTTGAATATTCAATATGAGTTTAAGATTAGTGGAGAAAATAGTCTTTTAGTTTTAGATTCATTGGTAAACAATGTGAGTGAAATATCAATTCCATACCATAGCTTTGATATTGTTTATGGACGACTTAATACATATCATTGGTATTTAGATGTATTGATTAATAATGATACTTTATCAACTAGTGCTAATGTTTTATTTTTAGATGCATTAGAATTAAACATCCTATCAGGTCATATTCCTCAAAATTATAAGTTATATGCTAATTATCCCAATCCTTTTAATCCCAAAACCTTAATCAGATACGGTATTGCTAATCCAGCACAGGTTGGAATTAAAATATATGATGTAAATGGTAGAGAGGTTGATATGATAATGAATACATACTTGAAGGCAGGCTACTATGAAACACACTGGGATGCTAGCAGATTTTCAAGTGGTATATATATAGCAGAAATTATAGTAAAAGATAATCATTCTAGACCTATATGGAAAGATAATAGAAAAATGTTACTAATTAAATAATATAAATGAAAAATTTATTATACGGATTAATTCTAATCAACTATTTTTCAATTATCTTCTCTCAAGATTGTCCTGATGGATCTATTTGGTCTACAACCCCAGCAATTCAAGGTGATTCACTGTGTGTTCCAACTGAATTTATTAATTATCAATCCACCCAACAAGCATACTATTTCTTTTATGAAGTTTTGGTAAATAATATTCAAATAAACTCCACCGATTGGGTTGGAGCATTTAACGGTGATATATGTGTTGGTTCTCGTCCATGGGATACGAGCGAATGTAATGGTGGAATTTGCGATATTCCAGCTATGGGAGTTGATGGTAGTAGTAACACTAATGGATATCTTGTTGCTGGAAACATTCCTAGCTTTAAAGTTTGGATTGAATCGGAGAACACATACTATAACGCAAGTGCAAGCACAGAATATAGTTGGGCCAATTTCGGTATCAATGTAGTTGATAGTTTATATGTAATTCTGGGATGTACAGATGATAGTGCTTGTAATTATAATTCTCAAGCAACTCATAGTGATGATAGTTGTACTTTTGATGATTGTAGTGGCGAATGTGGTGGTTCGGCATCCTTAGATGATTGTGGTGTGTGTAGCGGTGGTAATACAGGCATTGTTGCAAATGCGGATCAAGATTGTGCTGGAGTGTGTGATGGAGAAGCATCCCTAGATGATTGTGGTGTATGTAGTGGAGGTCAAACTGATATAACTGCTAATGCAGATCAAGATTGTGCTGGGGTTTGTTTTGGTAGTGCAATAGAAGATTGCAATGGTGATTGCGAAGGATCTGCTATTTTAGATGATTGTGGTGTGTGTAGTGGTGGTAATACAGGCACTGTTGCAAATGCAGATCAGGATTGTAATGGTGATTGTAATGGAACAGCCTCCTTAGATGATTGTGGTGTGTGTAGCGGTGGTAATACAGGTTTAGTTGTTAATGCAGATCAAGATTGCAATGGAGACTGCTTTGGATCTGCTATGTTAGATAGTTGTGGATTATGCACATCAGGCAATACTGATATCGAATCTGAATCAACCATTGACTGTAGTGGTGCATGTTATTCAACATGGTTAGAAAATACATCTACAATTTATGGCAATTTTAGTAATAATTGTTTGCTATTGTATTTATTTTCTAATACTGATGCAGAAACTATTTTTATGAATAATAACTATAATATAAATGATCAATTCTGGTTTTATTCATCATCAAACAGCATAGGACCTCAAAAATTTTATTTAGATTCTGTTGAGGAATCCAATTTTTTTACTAAGGTTAAATTATATTTAGATTCGGATGCAAGTTGTGATGAAACAAGTGTTTTACCTATCAACAACTATCTATTAATGTATGTAGATAACATTGAAGATGATTGTGGGGTATGTAATGGTAATAATGGAAGTATGGATTGTGATGGAGTATGTAGTGGATCTGCTGTAGAAGATGATTGTGGCGTATGTAATGGTAATAATGGAAGTATGGATTGTGCTGGAGTATGCGATGGTAATGCTGTAGAAGATTGTGAAGGTGTGTGTGGAGGAAGTACTACATTAGTTACACTTTGCCAAGATTTAGATGGTGATGGGCTTGGAAATATTGAAGTTCAAGAATTAGTATGTGGCTCGCAAGAAGGGTATGTTAATTGTGAAGGTGATTGTTTTGGGGCTCCTTGTTCTGATGCAGATGATAATATACCA
>CAYFHL010000127.1:0-4032 GCA_964342955.1 uncultured bacterium | reverse complement strand
AGATGAGATAGATTATAAGTTTAGGATAACTGAACAGCGGGTTTTACTAGAATTTGAAATAAATGGAAAGTTTGCTCAATTTGATATTGAAAAGGATTATGATGATGATTTAGGTGTGAACTTCGAAGATATGAAAATAAGAAGTTGTGCCAATGATTGTGTTTTCTGCTTTGTCGATCAAAATCCTCCTAATATGAGAGATGGACTATATTTCAGAGATGGTGATTATAGATTGTCATATTTATATGGCCATTATATAACAATGACAAATATGGGACCAAAACAGTTAAAAAGAATAGTCGAACAAAAATTATCACCTTTATATGTTTCTGTCCATGTTACTAATCCAATTCTAAGAAAAAAATTATTTTTATATAATTCTAATGATAAATTACTTGATAAAATAAAATACTTAACTAAAAATGGGATAACTCTTCATACTCAAATTGTTTTGATGCCGACTATTAATGATAATGAATATTTATTTGAAACAATATCTGATCTTTATAAATATCATCCAAGTATTAAAACATGTAGTATTGTTCCCGTAGGATTAACTAAGCATAGAAAAGGATTAATGTATATTCCTAATGTAACTAAAGAATATGCAGAGTCAATTATATTACTTAAAGAAAAATTTGAAATTCAATTCCCAGGTAAGAGCAATAGATTTGTATTATTATCAGATGAATGGTTTATTTTGGCAAGAAAATTATTCCCTCCATTGCAATATTATGGAAGTTCAGATTTAACTGAGAATGGAGTTGGGATGGTTCCAAAATTTTTGTGTAATTTTAATAAAATAAAAAAACACTTTCCTAAACAAATAAAAAATCCCAAACATATTACGATTGCAACAGGTAAGTTAATTGAGAAAATATTTAAAAAAGATATTATACCAATTTTAAAGAAAATTAAAAACTTAGAAATAACTTATTATGCTATTAATAACAATTTCTATGGTGATTCAGTCACTGTGTCTGGTCTTTTAACTGGTGAAGACATTATTACTCAATTAAAAAATAAAAAATTAGGCGATTCGATTTGGATGACTAATAGAATATTAGATGATGGTAAAAATAAAACATTAGATAATTTTACATTAGAAAACATATCAAGAGAACTTAACTGCAAGTTTAATACTACAGATGATAATTTTTCAGATATTATTAGTTATATTAAATTATGAATATTCCTACAATTGCAATTTTAGGTAGACCAAATGTTGGTAAATCTACATTATTTAATAGATTGATTGGTAAAAATCACTCTATAGTATCGCCAAAAGAAGGTGTGACACGAGATAGAGTTTATGAAAAATTTGAATGGTCAGGAAATATCTTTAATTTAGTTGATACAGGTGGGTATATTCCAGATACAGAAGGTTTGATTGAAAAACAAGTCGTTAGGCAATCAGAGCTTGCCCGAAATGAAGCAGACCTAATTATTCTATTGGTTGATGGTCAAGATGGTATAACATCTTCAGACCAAAAGTTAGCCAGCCTAATACAGAAAATGTCAACTCCACACATATTAGTCGTTAATAAAATTGATCATGTAAATCATAAAAAATTAATATATGTTTTTCATGAATTAGGACTAGGAGAACCTTTTGGTATTTCTGCTCAAGCTAATAGAGATATCGGTAATTTATTAGATGAGGTTAATATTTTATTACCAAAAAATAATTTAAAAGCTATAAAAGATAATGAATGTATCAATTTTGCCATTGTTGGTATGCCAAATGTAGGAAAGAGCTCATTAATGAATAGATTGCTAAAAACAGAGAAATCTATTGTAACGGATATAGCTGGAACAACTAGAGATTCTATTGACTCTTATTTGAAATATTATAACAAAGATATTAGAGTGATAGATACCGCTGGTTTACGACGAAAATCTAAAATATCAGAAGACATTGAATATTATAGTACAGTTAGAACAATGCGCATAATAGATGAATGTGATATTGCAGCAGTGATGATTGATGCAAAAAAAGGTTTTATTAACCAAGATAAAGATATAATTAGAAAGGTTATAGATTCAGGTAAAGGACTAATGATTATTGTTAATAAATGGGATTTAATCAAAAAAGAAACTGATACTATGAAAGAATTTAAACAAGATATTTTAGATTATTATCCTATGTTAAAATATTTCCCTATACTATTTATATCTGTTTTAGAAAATATAAGAATTCAAAATATATTTAAGAATATTTTGAGTATTAACCAGACATACAATTTGAAAATTAAAACACAGGAAATTAATAAGTTTTTGAAGAAAATTGTTTCTTACTATCCTCCACCATCAAATAAAGGAAAAAATATTAATTTAAAATATGCAGTTCAGATCCAAAATTCTCCTCCAATGTTTGTGTTTTTTACAAATTATCCTAAATTAATTAAAATATCTTACAAAAGATTTATTGAAAATCAGCTCAGAGAAAAATTCAATTTAGTAGGAGTCCCTATTAAAATATCTTTTAGAAAAAAGGATGATTAAAACAATATTTATTAGCATCATTTATTTAGCATTTTCTTTCTCAAGAGATTGTCTCATAGAGGATGTTCATGATCTTGAAAATCAATATAGAGAAAAATCAAGACCCATTATGGATGCATTTATGATATCATCAGATGGTTACTTTTACATACATTATGATACCTTAGGAGGAGCTTCTCCAAATTTGGATGATTTAAATAATAACTTAGTCCCTGATTATGTTGAAGAGGTAGGAATTATAGCTGATTCTGCACGCTATGTTCTATTGGAAATAATGGGATATAATGCAGAAATACCAGATGAAGATGGAATATATGATATTTATTTATGGGACTATGGTCCTAATGAATATGGAGTAAATATTTCTGAAGGTAATGGTGTATCATATATAAAAATAGATAATGATTTCGTTGGATATGATTCACCTGTGCCTCCATTGCAAATTATGAGGGCAACCTTAAGTCACGAATACTTTCATGCTATTCAGAGAGGCTATAAACCTAACTACGCTTTAAATGATAAATATTTTCTAGAAATGACATCAATGTGGATAGAAGATGTAATTGTTCCCGATGGGAACGACTATTTAAATGGATGGCAAAATCCACTTTTTAATTATCCAGAAAAGGCTTTTGATGATACGGGCCCTGGATATGAATTAGCATTATTTGGCCATTATTTGAGTTGTTTTATTGATGAAAAGGGGAAAAATAATCCTAAAGAAAGTACTATAATTAAAGAAATATGGGAGAATTATTCTTCAAATTCACAATATCCATTAGCATTTAATTCACTGAATGAAGTTTTAAATATGAACTATACTCCATTTAATGAATGTTGGGTAGATTTTTTAGCTCGAAATTTGTTTAATGGTCATTATGAAGATATGAACAATCCGATTTATTATTATACTGATCAAAAACTAATTTCACCTATATCAACAAGTTCATCAGAGTTAGTAAATACAATTAAAAATATTAATATTGATAATAAATCTGCTCAAATATTTTCTTTTGATATTTCTGATTTAGAAACTATTTTACAAATCAACAATAGTTCTAATCTATTTAGTGCTGAGTTTGCATTAATATCAGAAGTTTCAGATAGAAATGATTTGTTTTGGATTGAAGATAGCTTGACAACAAATAATTTATTTCCGAATGAACAAGTACATCTTTTATATTCAACTGCATTGTCATCTTTAAGCTTTGATGTTGAACTAAATATTTATACTGTACCCCTTTCTCCTGAAAATTTCATAGCAATTCCTTATCAAGATAGTGTAGTTTTACAATGGGATCCTTCTCCAGGTCCAGGTTCAGATTTGATTTATGAAATTTATAGAGATAATGTTTTTTTGTCAGAGACTATTGAAACGACTTTTAAAGATTCATTTGAACTAAATGAAATGATGGAATATAGTTACTTTATAATTTGTAAAAATTCAATAGGATCATCTGAGGCCACAGAAAGAGTAAGTATTTACACATGGCCGGATGAAGAGAATGTCCTAGATAATAAAATTAT
>CAYFHL010000126.1:0-4093 GCA_964342955.1 uncultured bacterium | reverse complement strand
TGTACCCGCAGGGATTGCGGCGCAGTTTACTATTATTAACTTCTCAAATTTACGCCTACTATTTTTATGTATTGCTTTTGCGACTAGATCCTTTCCAGAACCTGATTCGCCTGTAATCAAAACTGAAATATCTGTAGTTGCTATTTGACCAATTAATGCCAACATTTCTTTAATTGATTCAGACTCACCAATAATACCAACCGATTTACGTATTTTTTCAATATCTATAATCATTATTATACCCCTTGATACTTCAAACCTCTCCTACCAATATCTTTTCTAAAATATTTACCTTTATAATCAATTTTTTGTGCCAATTTATATGCATTTTCTATTGCGGACATCAAATTATTTCCAAATCCAACCACATTTAAGACTCTTCCGCCAGTTGTCAAGTAATCACCATTCACTAATTTTGTTCCTGCATGAAAAACTAGTTCATCTTCCAATTTCTCTAAACCATTTATTTTAATATTTTTTGGATATTTATTTGGATATCCTTCTAATGATAGAACAATTGTGACAGCAGTTTTTGAATGATTAGAAATTTTATAATTATTTAATTGTTGATTTGAGGCAGACCAAATCAACTCGAACAAACTATTTTTCATAAGAGGAAGTACCACTTGAGTTTCTGGGTCCCCCATTCTAACATTAAATTCTATAACATAAGGTTTATTATTTACTAGCATAAGCCCAACATATAAAAATCCCAAATATGGATGACCACATTTTTGCATTGCTTTTAATGTTGGATCAATAATAGTCTCACCTACTTCTTCTAATAAATTTTTATTTGATAATGATGTTGGTGAATAAGCGCCCATTCCTCCAGTATTGGGACCAATATCATCATCTTTTAATCTTTTATGGTCTTGTGCAGAGTTTAAAATTTTATAATTTTTACCATCACATATAGCAAACACAGATAATTCCTCTCCCAATAAGCATTCTTCTAAAGATATATGCTTTGAGGCATCGCCAAAAGTTTTACTATGGAACATCGTATTTATACCCGAATTAAATTCTTGATCATCATTACATATAATTACACCCTTACCAGCGGCTAAACCATCTGCCTTTAAAACCAACGGAAAGCCTAAAACATCTTTATATTTTTGAGCCTGAATCTTATTGCTACATTTAAAGTATTTAGGATGGGGTATGTTATTAGTAGACATTAAATCTCTTGCAAACAACTTGCTACTTTCTAGCTGAGCACAATATGCATCGGGACCAAATATACGTAATTTGTGTTTTTTGAATGAATCTACAATCCCTTCAGCTAATGGCAGTTCAGGCCCTACTATTGTTAAATCAATTTTTTTATTTTTTACAAAACTAATTATTTCTTCATGTTTTCCTATATTTATTTTAACATTTTCAGCAATTCTTTCAGTTCCACCATTACCAGGGCAACAATATATTTTTTTTACTTGCTGATCCTTTGATAGGACCCATGCAAATGTATGTTCTCTACCACCTGAACCTATAACCAAAACAGAGTAACTATTTTTTTTCATAACTCATTTGACTTTCTATTTTCATAATTTTATCCCTTAATATTGCAGCATCTTCAAACTGTAGCTCTCTTGCAGATTTTTTCATTTTTGCTTTTAATAGTTTAAGCTGTTCTGTTGCTTCTAATTCATCTAAACTCATATCTTTAATATCTTTGCTTATGGTATTTTTTTCATTAGTATATTCATCAGCAACAACCGTTGAATTTTTTATTTCATAATTGCTTTTATATATTGTCTTTGGTGTAATATTGTTTTTTTGATTATATAGCTTTTGTATTTTTATTCTTCTATCTGTTTCTTCCTTTAAATAGATCATGGCAGATGTAACTTTGGTTCCATATAAAATAACTTTACCATTAATATTTCTAGCAGCTCTACCTGCAAGTTGCATTAATGTAGTCTTAGATCTCAGGAAACCTTCTTTATCAGAATCTAATATTGCTACTAATGAAACTTCTGGTAAGTCTAATCCCTCTCTTAACAAATTTATTCCTACTAAAACATCAAACTGTTTCATTCTTAAGCCTCTTAAAATTCTTATTCTTTCAATAGTTTTTATTTCACTATGCATATACTCCGCTTTAATATTAATTCCTTTTAGATAATCTGTTAAGTCTTCTGACATTCTTTTCGTTAAAGTTGTTACTAAAACTCTATCACCTGATTCTATTGTTTTTCTTATTTCATTAATTAAATCATCAATCTGACCTTTACTATTTTTGATTACGATTTTAGGGTCTAAAATTCCAGTTGGCCTAATTATTTGTTCTACAATTCTTCCATTTGTTTTGTTAAGTTCATAATCTGCAGGAGTTGCGGAAACATATATAGTTTGGTCTAATTTATTTTCAAATTCTTTAAATTTTAGCGGTCTATTATCTAAAGCAGAAGGCAACCTAAAACCATGCTCTATTAATGTTTCTTTTCTAGAACGATCTCCTTTATACATACCATTAATCTGAGGTATAGATACATGAGATTCATCAACTATTAATAAAAAATCTTTTGGAAAATAATCTAATAGAGTGCTGGGAGGCTCACCCAATGCTCTTCCTTCTAAATGCCTAGAATAGTTTTCTACTCCTGAACAATAACCTATTTCAGTCATCATCTCAATGTCATATAAAGTTCTTTGCTCTAATCTCTGAGCCTCTAATAACAAACCATTACTTCTAAATTCACGCAACTTATCTGTTAATTCGCTTCTAATATGCTGAAGAGCAACTTTTAATTTTTCTTGTGAAGTTACAAAATGTTTTGCAGGATATATCCAAAATATATCATATTCATTGATTACAACACCCGTTAGGGGTTTTATTGAATATATAGATTCAACTAAATCTCCAAATAATTCAATTCTTAGAGCATTTTCTCCATAAGCTGGAAATATCTCAATTGTATCCCCTCTTAATCTATATGTACCTGGCTCAAGTACAAGATCATTTCTGATATAATGAATAGTATTTAAACTATAAAATAATCTTTTAATATCTAGCGAAACGCCCCTTTTTACATTTACCAGCATTTGTTTATATGATTCTGGAGAACCTATTCCGAAAATACAACTTACAGAAGCTATAACGATAACATCCTTTCTACTCATTAGAGATGTTGTTGTTTGTAACCTTAAACGATCTAACTCCTCATCCATTGACATATCTTTTTCAATAAAAGTATCTGTCACAGGTAAATAAGCTTCTGGTTGATAGTAATCATAATATGATATAAAAAATTCAACAGCATTATTTGGAAACAATGATTTAAACTCTCCATATAATTGAGCAGCTAAAGTCTTATTATGAGAAAGGATTAATGTTGGTTTATTAAGATTATTAATTACATTTGCTATTGTAAATGTCTTACCTGAACCAGTAGCACCTAAAAGGACCTGATGTTTTTCTTTTGATTTTATACCAAGCAAAAGCTCATCAATAGCTTTAGGCTGATCTCCACTAGGCCTAAAAGGGGATTGTATTTGAAATTCTGACATATTGTCTTATATCGAAGCGATTGTATTTATAATAATATAGTGACATTATTACAATATGTCAAAGAAACTTAATAATTTAAAAATTAAATAATTATAATATCTTCGATTTGTTACCTAATTTTCTTGATCTATATTGATTTTTCTCCATTCATTTCGAGACTCAATAGATCGCGCTATTGCGATAAATGTTAATGCTAACAACATGAATATAGTGAAAATAACCATTAAATTATTGCTTCTATCTAAAAATAAAATCATTAATATTATCAGCATCCATAGGAATTTATATATTCTATTAAAAATATTCAAAATGAGATTAATCTAATATAATCATCGCAGGTAAATCTAAATCTAGCTTTATTTTACTAGCTACCTTTTCAGCTTCAGCTCTATTTCCATAGGATCCCACTCTTACACCCCATAAGAGCCTACCATCTTTATCTATTTCCTTAATACTTGCAGTATAGCCATATAATCTTAGTATTTCTTTTTGTTTATCTGCATTTTCTTTAATTGAAAAAGCGCCAGTTTGTATTGAGAATTTCTTATCATTCTACTAGCCATAGCTCCTTCCCAATGT
>CAYFHL010000125.1:0-4135 GCA_964342955.1 uncultured bacterium | reverse complement strand
CCTGCAACACGACAGGCGGAATAGTCAATAACATTTTCTTCACCTATATTAACAAAATTAGTTATATCAACTGTATAAGGAGATACATCCATGCCCGGACACCAACCGGCTCTTCCGTACCCCCATGTTCCATATTGATTTGGTATAACTCCTTGAGCAATTGTTTCTAATTCCATACAGTAATCATTATTGCCAGCAGATTCATGATCTTTCTGAAATTCAATAGTTCCACCATTAATGGTGAAAATATGCCTTGAATTGCAAAACTCAGCACAATTATAACAACCAGCACAACCCCATCCATGTCCCGTTATATATGAAACGAATTCAACTTTTTCTGCATTATCAGGGACCTCAAATACTATAGGAGGTCTATTTTCATTATAATCGGGATTAAATTGTACTGTGCCTTTCCAAAGATGCTGATATTGTTTTGGATTAACTGCTTCATCTGAATTTTCATAGAGTCTAATCTTGAGTGTTAGCAAGCTATTAGGCCAGCCAGATTCCTGAAACTTTATCATTTTTGTGCCACCAGGTTGAACTAGAGCAAGAAATGGTGAAATATAGGTTAAATGATGTGGCTGTCTATCAAAAGGAGTAACCCATCTAGATATTTCATCACATTCTCTATTAAAATCCCAAAATTCTTGGGGACAATCTTCTTGATTAATATCATCAAGAAAATTTGTTTCATAGCATAAATTAGATTCTTCGTTCCAAGAATAACCATTATCTATACAATAATCTTGATCAAAGTCATAATTGATTATTTCAAAACATTGTCCTTGGCAAATATACATATGGGCGAGCCTATCATAATCATCACACCCATCATCGCTATAATTCATGTTTTCATCAGGACAGCCTCTTAGCAACTCAACGCTCATTTCTGAATAATTGTTTAATTGGTTAGATGCTGGAAAGTCAACTAATCTAGAAATAGTAGATGCCCAGCCTCCAGTATAATGTTCTTTTTCAAAAACAACAATTTCATCATAATTTTGATCTGGTTCAAATATTGTTTCCCATTCGTAGTTGAAATAAATTGCTTCATGGGATAAGTAGTCAATATAAGTACCAGAAAAAGTTGCAGGATTTCCCAAGTATCCAATCTCACGCCATTTTTGAAATCTATCAATGGCTGTAGATCTTTTATAACAGATCGCTTCTACAAATGATTCATCGTGAGTGTCGCACTTATTAGGTACAAAGTGTAAATATTTTTTCCAGTGTTCTTGCTCCTCATCACTAAGATTTGATAGAATTTCATCAATTTCTTCTTTTTTATTTATAATGTCATCAGAATATGTAGATCTATCAGAAATAAAAAAATAATGAACATTGCTTGGTGAATTTAACAATAATGACTCTAATGATGTGGAATACCAGAGACTTAAGCTGGTTGGAATCCCAATTGTAATAAATATATAAGTTTCTTCACCATTCCATTGGTATTCAAAATTCCATAAAGCATCTCCACCTAAAATTATTTTAGATATATTTATGATATCTGCTATATCAATTATGTTATCAAGATTGCAGTCTGATTGAATTTCCTGCTCAATATCTAAACTTAAGTTCCCTAAAATAAAATCTATAGCAAGGAAAAGATCTAAGATATCAACGGTTTGGTTTAAGTCTACATCACCAACATTTAGATTTAAATCATTAACTTCAAATGGACCGGCGGTATCAAAATAATTGATTCCATAGGGCCCTTGATTAAAATCTTGAGTTTTAGCAAAGCTGAAAAATACAATTAATATCAGTAGTTTATTCATATTATGATGTTTGAAATTAATATGATAATTTAAATATATTATAATTATATATAAAATTAAAATACTGTTTAATTAAGATGAATAGTTTTATATAAATTAATAGACACTTTATGGTTTGAAATGCAGAAATTTTATTTAACTACGCCACTCTATTATGTTAATGATAAGCCACATATTGGACATGCTTATACAACAATATTAGCAGATGTAATATGCAGATTTAAGGTACAGCAAGGACTAGATGTTTATTTTCTAACAGGCACTGATGAGCATGGCCAAAAAATCCAAGAAGCAGCAGAAAAAAATAATTTATCTCCAACAGAGCACGTTGACAAATATTATAAAAGATTTGAATCATTATGGAAGAAATTAAATATTAACTATAATGATTTTATTCGTACGACAGAGTCAAGGCATATAGAAAGAGTAAAAGAAGCGCTAATAGATTTATATGGTAGAGATGAGATTTACTTGCATGAGTATGAAGGACTATACTCAGTTTCAGAAGAAAGATTTATAACTCAGAGGGAGGCTGATGAAGGAGATTTTAGGCAAATAAAAAAAATAAAAGAAAAAAATTATTTTTTTAGGATGTCAAAATATCAAAAGAAGCTTATAGATCATATCAATAAAAATCCTGATTTTATTAAACCGAAATCAAGAAAAAATGAAATACTTGGTTTTTTAAAAAAGCCGCTTGAAGATCTTTGTATAACTAGGCCAAAATCTAGATTGAGTTGGGGTATAGAGGTTCCTTTTGATAAAGAGTATGTTACTTATGTTTGGTTTGATGCTTTATTAAACTATATTACTGCAATTGGCTGGGGAAAGGATAAGAATTCCTTTAATAGATGGTGGCCAGCAAACTATCATTTAGTGGGGAAGGACATTGTTACTACTCATGCGGTATACTGGCCTACAATGCTAATGGCGCTAAAAGTATCATTGCCTAAAACAATTGTGGCCCATGGATGGTGGCTGATTGAATCAAAAAAAATGAGCAAGTCTCTAGGTAATATTATTAATCCATTAGATATTATAGATCAATATGGTGTAGATGCGTTAAGATATTTTTTAATGAGAGATATGGTTTTAGGTTCAGATGCCTCTTTTTCATTTGATAATTTTGTTAAGAGATACAATTCAGACTTAGCTAATGACTATGGCAACCTATTTAATAGGGTCACTATTTTGATAAAAAAATATTTTGATGGTAGTATTCCAGAGCCTGGGGAGTATGATAATATTGATTTAGAAGTAGTTGAATTTGTAGGAGAATTTCCAGAAGAGGTTAAAAGTAATATTGATAACTTAATGATAGATAAAGCTATAGAGAATATATTTTTTATGTTAAGGAAAGTAAATGTCTACCTTGAAAGAAAAGCTCCATGGACACTTGCTAAAAATAATAGCTTGCCAAAAAGTGAGGCTGCGACAACGTTATTTATATCTGCTAATATTTTGAGAGTTGGAACGCAGCTGCTTGTTCCAGTTATGCCGATAAAGACAAAATTAATTTTACAATCTCTTGGTGCTCAAGATATCGATCCAAACAAATATACATTTGATTTACTAAGGCCTGGCTCAAAAATTGGAAGCATGGAAACTCCATTCCCTAGGATAGATAAGAAAATATGATTTTTATTGACACACACTCTCATATAAATCATGAAAGTTATAATGAAACTTTATCAGAGATTATAAGGTCTGCAGAAGAAAAAGGTGTTAAAAAAATTATTGCAGTCGGTGTAGATTTAAATTCTTCTGAAGACTGTGTTAAGATAGCAGAAAAATATCCAAATGTATATGCTGCGTGTGGATTTCACCCGCATGAGTCTAAGCTTGCACCCCCAAATTACCTTTATGAATTAGAACCCTATTATGAGCATCCAAAAGTAGTTGCCGTTGGTGAGATCGGCTTAGATTATCATTATGGATTTAGTGAAACTACAATACAGAGAAAAATATATATAGAACAATTAGAGCTAGCTAAGTCTTTAGATATGCCATCAATTATACACTGCAGGAAGTCTTCTTTTGATATTATAAAAGAATTAGAATTTGTAGGAAACACTAAAGGCGTTATTCATTGTTTTTCAGAAAATTATGAATTTGCAAAAAAAATTATTGATTTAGGTTTCAATATCTCATTTACTGGTATGGTCACATTTATTGAAGAGTTGAAAGAAGTGGTTAAAAAAGTGCCTTTGAATAAAATAATGATTGAAACGGATTCACCCTACCTTTCACCTAAGCCTAATAGAGGTAAAAAAAATAAGCCTGAATGGGTAATTTATATTGCTCAAGAAATAGCAGAAATAAAAAATATAAATATAGATGAGGTTGCTGAA
>CAYFHL010000124.1:0-4151 GCA_964342955.1 uncultured bacterium | reverse complement strand
CAGAATGATATTTTAGGCACTAATAGTGCATTTTTAAAAAGTAATATGCATAGACTCACCTTTTCTATCGATGGTATAAATTCAATAGATTATAGTGTTTTTGGTGCTACTGGCCTTGAATATTCTTGGAACGAAATTGCTTTTTTGCGTCTTGGGACTCATATGGGGCATGATACCGCGGGAATTAGTTCAGGATTTGGCGTTAGTTATGGGGGTTTTTCTGTAGATTTTGCTTATGTTAACTATGGTATTCTAGATGAAACGCTTCAATTTGGAATAACATTAAAATTTTAAAAAAACTTAGTTACTATTTATTAGTATTTTGTTGTAAAATCTACATTCAATCCATTAAGAAAAATAAATAAAATGAGGGGAAAAATGAATCGCAAACATTTACCATTTATGGTGTTGATAGGGATAGTGTCTTTTTCACTTATCAATGCTACAGAAAAAAAACTAATTAAGAAACAGCAAATAAAATCTTTGCATAGTGTTAATCATGAATCCGTTGAATCGGATTTAGGGCATGATGTAAGTAATTCAAGAGAAGAAATTATTTTATGGGAAGAAGACTTTGAAGGTGATCATGAGTGGACTTTTAGTTCAGGTTGGGAGTTGACCAATACTAGTTATCATAGTGAAACAACAAGTGCTCTTTCTGCAAATAATGATGAAAATATGAATGGTACTTTTGATATGTTGACGCCTGTTATTGATTTGCCTAATATTGGTGATGGTGAAACAATGAATTATGGTTTTTGGCTTTATGCAGATCTTCCTGATGCAGCTGGTGATGATGGATATTTGCAGGATTATTATTCAGTTTCTGTATTGGATTTAGCTGCTTTAGCTTGGCATTCATCAGATTTCAATGCGAGTGAGACAAATAATTTTTGGTGTGCAGATGAAGAAATTGGAGGATATTTAGATAGTTGGATACAGTACTTGGATACTCCTCCTATTTCCTTGGGTGATAATGGACAGGTAACGGCTCAATTAAGATATACTATTGAATCGCCAGCAGGTGCGGTAGTTGGTGGTTCGTGTACAGATGGTTGGGATTCTGCAAATATAAGAATATCGACAGATGGAGGTTCTAGTTGGGAGCTTTTGGAAGACTCGAACAATCCATATGACTTTGAATGTGGATATGGATGGATATGGAATGATACTGAGTATGAATCTGGCGGATCATTAAATCATCTTGCTGCTGGATGGGGTGGCGATAGTGCAGGTGATGGTAGATGGGTGAGCTTTAATGCCGATTTGTCTTCTTATGCTAATAATGATGTTATTATTCGTTTTGCTTTTGGTTCTGACCCCGCATACTGTACTATGGATGATCCTGGAATTACAGGGTTTCAAGTTGATGACATTGTCGTTTCAGATGATTCTGGAGAATTGTACTCAAATACTGGAGATGATGAAAGTTCTGTAAATATAAGTGGTGAAGTTTGGGTAGATCAATTTTATGATTATGGTGAGTGTGCGGATGATCGTCCAGGTTGTGATGGTTGGGAAGAATATGTTCCTGGCTTAGCTTTTAATGGTAATGTATTTATGGATATTAGTGATTTTGCAGGAAGATCTGTGGTGTTTCGTATCCAGTCCCGCTTTGATGCAGATCATGATGGTGGTCAGGGTTTAGGTTTGCATATTGATGATTTTAAAATATATAAAGTTTCTGGTGGTAATTATCCGCCTCCAATTGATCTAGTTGCAACAGCTGGTGATTCTGAGGCAGCATTGAGCTGGTATGATATGAATGCTTCAGGGACAGATGATATTGTTTACCATGATGATAATTTTGATGGAATGAATAGCATATATATGAATGGTACGAGCCCTGCATGGGCTGGTGAAAGATTTGACTTGTTTGGACCGTCCACTGTAAATAGTATTACTGTCAATAGTATTAATGAGTCTCCAGTTGATGTGACTATTGGAGCGTTTGGTCGATTGGGCGCACTTTTTAATTCAGAGCCTGATTATATGATGGATGTGACTTTACAGCCAGGTGACAACACTTTTGAAGGTCTGAACTGGGAAATGAACAATACTTTTATTTTGGCATATACATTCTATAGTGTTGATACAAATGGTGATGGCGTGATTGATTATAACACAGATTATATTGTTGCAGCTGGTCTAGATACATCTCCTATAGGTGAAAATAGTGTGATTCTATTTACCGGTGGTGCGTGGGAAAATTGGCATGATCAAGCTGTTCAATTTAGCTTGCCTGATGGTGAGTGGGGTGTTAGTGCAAATATTACATATGAAGGTGCTGGCGTAACTTACAACGTGTATCGTGATGAAGTGCTTGTTTCTACATCTCAAGTAGTAGATAATTTTTATACAGATACAGGTTTAACAAACAATGTTACCTATGAATATGCCGTTACAGCCACTTATCCTGATTTAGAAGAAAGTGACTTCTCTGAGTCTGTATTAGTAACGCCGTTTGCAAATACAGTTCATGAAGAAAGTTATGATGATGGTACATTTGAAGTTGAATTTTCAGCGGGCTCTGGAAATTATTCGGCAGTTCATTATAGCACTACTGAAGCGGGAACGGAGCAAATTGTTCGATTCAAGTGGTTTCAGTTTGGAGATGGTGGCGCTTTTTATATAAAAGTATTTGAAGATAATGGTGGTGTTCCCGGAGATGAATTGTTTTCTACTGTTCAAGCTGCAGGCAATTCAGATGGATGGAATGAGGTTGATTTGTCTGATGAGGATTTGTTTGTATCGGGTTCTTTTTGGGTTGGAGCTAAAGAATTTAGTTCTTCTCAACCATTTGGATTGGATACTGATAGTGATCTAATGGTTTCTTATCAGAGAGAAGGTGATGCAGGAGACTGGGTGCATATAGCAGGTAATCTTGCTATGCATGTATTTTTAGATTGTGGTGAAATGTGTGGTGATATGAGTGCTCAGGATATGCAAGTTCCTAAAGCGTTTCAGATTTATAGTGTATATCCTAATCCATTTAATCCAACTTCCACAGTTAGCTTCGAATTGCCAGAATCTGGAAATGTTGTAATATCTATATTTGATCTTTCGGGTAAGGTTGTTGAAGAGCTGTTTTCAGGCTTTATGAGCGCAGGATATAATGAAATTAGCTGGGATGCTAGTGATGGTATTGCAAGTGGTGTTTATTTCGTTAAACTTCAATTTAAAGATAATGTTAAGACACATAAATTGATGTTTCTGAAATAAGCTGTTATTGGTTGAATTTGTAGATTTTTGTAATTAAATTATGCCTAAATTAGTGCATGTAAATATTAAAATGAGGAGAATGTAAATTGAAATATAGATATATATTGATGTCTTTTTTTGTTATGAGTTTTATGATAGCAGAAAACATCGTTAAAGTACCAAAAAATCAAATAGGTAAAAGAATTGAAGAGCCGAGTCCTTTAGGTTATAATACAATTCCAGGTGGTGGTCGTTATCCTATTACAGTGCCTGATAATCGAAATGAGTCGTTTGTTGCAATAGTTGATTCATCAAACAATGGATATGGCATGGTTGCTGCTCAAACTCGTCCTGTTCATGTTATGGAAGATGGAAGGGTTTTTATGGTTTATCGTCAGTGGGCTGGTGAAGCCAATTTGCATGGTAGGATTGGAGGAACTTTTACTGAAGATGACTTCGCTTTTGGTTCATTGACTCGATACTTTAATTTAAACGCCGGTGATTGTACTGGAACAGGTAATGAGGGATGTATGGGGCGTTATCCAAGCGCTATGGGAACGGATGATTTTCCATATGCGCTCTGGAATGAATACTCTACGCCAACTGGAACAACTTATGGTGGTAGAGGTTTCTATACTTATGATGATTTCGGTTGGGGTGAAGAAAGTTCTTTAGATCCTATGAATGTAGATCTTGCTTGGACTAATGATAAGGATCATTGGGTGGCTTCTCCTGCTGTGTCTCATGATGGAGATACGTATCATTTTAATATTGCATTTAATGATTGGTCTAGAAATAATTATTATTGGTTCCGAAGCGAAGATTATAGCGATGATGGTTTTATAGTTTTTGGTGAGGAAACGACAGTTATTGATGAGCCGGCTTGCTTAGTTCCAGGTGATGCGGCAGGTAGTTTTAATACGAGTCCATTCTTAAGTATGAATAATAGT
>CAYFHL010000123.1:0-4172 GCA_964342955.1 uncultured bacterium | reverse complement strand
CTTTGGTTAGATTATCTAATGATGTTGCATCTAAAATAAATGTACTCATAGAAGAGAATACTTCTGAATTATCATCTATATTTACACGTATATCCCATTTATATGATGTTAACTCACCTATAGAAGGTGCTAATAAATTCATATCGATATGTACTGAAGTTTGCTCATATAATACTGTATCGTAAATATTTTCGTTATTTAATGTATTTATATTTAAGTTGTATTGAATACTATCAATAATTAAACCTGAGGTATCATTCCACGCAAAATTTATAAATTCATCTAGATCAACAATTATTATTGCTGAATCTTCTGGAGAAATTAGCTGTGGAATAAAACAGTTATTTAATCCATCACATTCATAGCAATAATCAAACACATTGGATATACAATATATCTCATCATTAAAATCTTCATTATTCATTGACCAACCTTCACCTGGATCTTCACAAAACAATGGACCATAATCTCCAAAACCCAATCCATCGCCATCTGTATCTTCATAATAAACAATAGGAGCAGGTAAAAAACAACCACATCCTAGATCATCTTCATTGTTTCCATCGCAAACATTACATTCATCAAATATGTTTGATTCACAAAAAATGGCATCATCTATATCTTCATTATTCATTGACCAACCTTCACCTGGATCATCACAAAACAATTCACCTTCACCAAAACCTAACCCATCTCCATCTCCATCTAAAAAGTAATTAGTTGGAGCTAATTCATCACATCCACAACCTAAATCCGCATAATTAGGAACTAATCCAGTACTTCCTCCACTACAATAGCCACAGTTATCAATTAGAGCCGTACCATTTTGAACACCCGCACAGTCGACCTGTTGAACTAAGACTGAAAAAGTTTCATAATCTATACTCCCCCCACTATCTTCAACTTGAACTGTAATAGGGCCAGCATTTAGAACACCCATATTAGGAACCCATGAAATAATCCCTAAAGTATCAATCTCCATATCATCCGGCGCATTTTCAATATTGAATAAAAAAGTCTCATTATCATCAACATCTATTACTATTACTTGATAAGTTAAGTTTTGCAAGGTTGTTGCCCACAAATCACCTATTTCCATAATTTGAGGAGGATCATTAATAGATAAAATTTCTAGTTCAATAATCTGTAGAGTCGTATCCATCCCATCATTGATTAAAATCATTAACGAATCTTGACCATAATAATTCTCTTCCGAACTGATTGAAATTTGGTTGTTATTATATATTCCTGTTGTATAGCTTCCATTAATAATATTTATATCAATAGTATCTCCTTCGATATCTGAAATAATAATTGGAATATCTATGTTTTCATCTTCATTTAATATAATGCTCGGCTCAACTATTAATTGAGGAGGATCATTAACCGGTGTGACATTAACTTCAACTTGCTTATTAATTATTGTTATTCCATCACTTAAGGTTAAAATCAAAATTGCATTTCCAAATTGATTTTCACTAATATCTAAATCTAATATCCCAACATCACTTGTATTATCTAATATTATTTCAGCCGATAATAAAGAATTACTTACTTCAACTTGAACATCTAAATCATCTCCGTCTGCATCAAACAATTCAAAATATACTTCTGTACTATCTTGATCTTCTATAAAAGTATAAATATCATTGATATATAATATTTCAGGTGAATCATTAATGTTTAAAATCTGAATATCAAAATTGATTGGATTAGAAATTGTATCAAAATCAGAAGCATAAACTTCTATTTCTATATTACCTATTGCATTTTCAACCCCTGAAATAGTGATTATATTAGATTCAATATATGAGTTTACTAGAGTATCTCCATCAATAATATTAAATGAGTATTCTATCGCATCTCCATCGGGATCATAAGCACTAATGCCTATATTCAAAACACCTTCTTCTAACATGCTTTGATCTGGAATTAAAGAAAGAACTGGTTGATCATTAACAGGCAAAATTGTTACATTAAAATTTTCTGATATCTGAATGGGATCTTCAACTCCTTCTTCTTGAACATGAACAATAACGATCCCTTCGCCATGATAGTTTGCATCAGAGCCTATAGAAAGATTTTGGTCAGAAATTTCACAAGTAATTTGGTCATGATTTGTAGTGCAGAATGTATTTAAATCATTATCAGGGTCAAAAACACTAATATTCATTTGATAATTTGAATCTTCATTCATTTCAACATCCTCAATATCATTAATTAAGGGAGAATCATTAATTGGGTTAACTGTAATATATATTGTGCCTGTTTCCGACGTTGAATTTGTTAAAGGATTAGTAACAATATATTTAATGCTATCTAAACCAAAATAGTTTTCAATTGAAGTATAAGTATACTTCCAAGTAATAATATTATTTGATTCTTGATTTGATAAAATAAAATCTATCGTTCCACTAGCTGGATATTGTAAAATCTCCATTTCACCATTAGGAATATTATTCTCAGTATCAACCCCAATAAAATTAATATAGGTTGGGACATCTTCATTTAACTCAATATTATCACTAACTGCAACAGGGATTGATCGATCGGGTGTAAAGCGTCCACTTGGAATATTAAACGTAACCAACGAAATATCAGATTCACTACTTTCATCTCTAGATTTATAAAATATGTAGTCAGTTGTTGTTGGAATATTTCCTGTTAGATATTGAAATTGATTATTATTTTCTACCACTAAACCACCAAAAATACAGAAACCTGTATCATTTGATGAAGGTGTAAATACAAAACTAATATTATCTCCATCTATATCTTCTGAATAAGAATTTAAATCAAAACTCGTTCCACTTTGTACATTATCTAAACTAAAGTCTTCTGCCGTTGGAGGATCATTTAGTGGTATAATATTAAATATCACCAATGCATCATTAGAAAAGTATTCACCATCAAATCCTCTATAACTCAAAGTATCATATCCAAAATAGTTTTCATCTGGATTGTATAATAACGATCCTGATTGTGTATCTAATTCAGAAATGCCATAATTAGGTTGTTGAACCATTTCAAAGACAACTACATCACCATCAGAATCAAAGATAATTGGGTAAATTTCTATGCTTGAATCCTCAGATAAATATATATCTTGATTTTGTAATTCAGGGGGATCATTCACATTTAGAATATCTAACACAATATTTTCTATAACATATAATTCCTGGCCTTGTGAATCAGATCCACTTTCAAATATTTTTATCTGAAATTGATCATTTCCGACATATCCTTGAAACGGACTATATGTAAAGGATAAATTACCTGCAGTATCTATGTTCCCATGAAAAGGGCTTTGCCATATTTGCATTCCTAATACATCACCATCGACATCTTCTGCCTGTACTTCAAATTGAATATCTGAATTTTCATCTAAATAATACCCACCAGTACTTGTAATAATACTATTAATTTGAGGATAGTCATTTACAGGTAGAATTTCAATGCTGATAACAGCTTCATTAGATTCACTATTACCATCAGATGCAACATATATAATTGAATCCATACCATAGTAATTAGAATTAGGTATATAATTATATGTTAATAAAGCTCTATTATAATTTAGATTGCCATTATACGGACCATATAATGGATTCATAACAATTGCATCATCATCTGTATCAATATCCGTTGCCATTATAGTCAAAATTGTTTCAACATCTTCATCAATAATAATATTTAGATCTAGAGCAACGGGAGAGTCATCAACACTTGTTATAAAAAAACTAAGCTCAGATATATTAGATTCCCATACACCATCCGTTACTTTATAATATATCTTATCTTCTCCAAAATATTCAGCATCAGGAGTATATACAAAACTTAGAGAATCTAATAATTCAAATGTTCCATTCTGTGCTTCAATGATTGTAATCAATTCCAAATTATCATTATTGGGATCCTCTGCATTTATATAAGAATTTAATATTTCATCTTCTAATATTTGAAAAGTTTGGTTAAATGTTATAGGCTGATTACAGGATGAATTATTTCCACCACATACATTACATTCATCATACTCAGTATCACCAAAACAAATACCAGCACAATCCATCTCTTGATTATTACCACTACATATTCCGCACTCATCCGTATCATTTGTTTGACAATAAGGTTGATAATCATCATCATTATTAACCCAACCATCTTCAATTTCA
>CAYFHL010000122.1:0-4213 GCA_964342955.1 uncultured bacterium | reverse complement strand
AACATTTAGGGGCTTTTTTATTTGAGATTATTTTTTATTAATATATTTCACTTCTATAGTCTTCCGTTTCAATCATCTCTTTGGCGTTGTTGAGCCATTGAGAATATCCTTGGTTATTTTCTGCCGAAAGTAAACTAGATCGAATAGTTTCATAGTTTTCTAAATACTTTTCTTCATCAAATTCATCCTTATCAATCATACGCACAATCGTCGCAGCATTATATGTTTCAATGACGTGACTAGTTTGACCACTATTCATTGCACGCAAAGTTCCCATAAGTTCATTACTCTTGCCAATTTTAGGAAATGAACCACTAATAGTTTGACTTTCATTACTATTAAATTGGATTAAAGAATTTCCATCTGCAATTGATTTCCAATCAGTGCTAATATCTAATGCAACGAGTAAATCTTTTATATATTCTTTTTTATGATCTCTCATTAAAGTTCTACGTAGATTTTCTTTTACTTCTTCAAATGGCTTGATTCCAGCCTTGTTTCCATCCAGAATATGAAAGATTACTAAACCATTTTCAGCATTTAGAGGATCAGAAATCGAGCCAATTGGATTATCAAAAGCAAATCGAACGGCAGATCTAAAGACTCCCATTTGAAAAGGAATACCTGAATTACTTTCAAATGATTCATGTATATCTATCGTATCTTTAACTACAAAATTAAATTTTGATAATGCTTCATTAAATGAAGAATAATCAGATTCATCTAAAAATTCTAGAGCTGTTTGCATCAAACTATCTTGAATGGTAGATGCATTAGCAGAATCTTCTTCAGTTAATTGAGGTGGGAATTCCCAAATAATATATTCTGCGGTTCTTGTTTCTTTAGTGGAGTAATTATCTTTTTTCGTTTCATGATATTTGTCTAATAAGACATCATCTTCAATTTGTATTAAAGAATCAGGGACATCATTAAGATTCACATAAATATAATCAATAGTACAATTTAGGTTTTTATGAATATAATCTGTTTTTACCATTTCATCCGAAACAGAACCTAAACTATTTAATAAGTTTCTTAGCTTACGATCCGCTAACCAAGTTCTAAGATAATTTTCCCAATTTAGAAGTTGAGGGTCCAATACTTCAGGTAGTGCACCATTTTGGACTGCTGCCTGATATGATTCTAAATCAAAATTATTTTCATCGTTAGCAAAAAAACCAGCACTCATTAAATCATTTTGAAATGCTGGTGGTGGAGTTATAAATAGAAAATCATAAATTTCATCAGTTGAAACTTCTAATCCAAGTTCTTCAATTTTTTGATCTTTAAGAACTCGTTCAATAATATTGTTCCATGCTGCATTACTTGCATTTTGCTGTGAACGACTATCTATTGCCCGATTCTGTCTTCTCATTAATGCTATTTGATTTCTTAATTCAAATTCAAATTGTGATCTAGTTATATTTTTTTTACCAACCTTACCCATATGTAATTGTAAATTTTTTCCACCTACAATTAAGGACATTATATTAGCACCTCCAACTAGGCCGCCAACAGTCATGCTAGCAATAAAAAAGAATAAAAGGGTCCAAAGAATAATTTGAGACCTCTCTCTTAATTGAGTCATATTAAACACGGTTAAATCTCCAATAATTAATTATAGTTATCTTAGTTTGTGGAGATAAGCGGGGTCGAACCGCTGACCTCTTGAATGCCATTCAAGCGCTCTCCCAACTGAGCTATATCCCCCAATTATATTTATAATCAGAAAAAGCACTAAATTTATTTTTTTTGTTTGCTTAACTCCAAGAAAAAGGTTGAAGAAGGGAACATTTTTTCTTTAAAAAAGTTTGAATCCCTATATTAAACCATATAAATTTTACTAGTTATGACGATGAAAAAACAATCATTTATTATTTTAATTGCCTCTATACTACTTGGTTTATGTCGTTTTTTTATTTTAGATGATCCAAATTTTGGTTTAATAAATAAAAAACGACAATTAAAAGATATCAGAAGTGATGGTAGCAATCAATATTCTGTCCCAGATGTTTTTGTAGAGCCAATTCTGATTGATTTAGATTTTGCAAAGCATCTTTTTGATAATGAGAGAGCTACATTTATAGATTCTAGAGACATAGATGATTATAATAATGGGCATATATCATCAGCTATTAATATCCCTTATGATTACTATGAGGAATATGAAGATGTTATAGATAGCCTAGACTATGCTTCATTATATGTTATTTATTGCAATGGGAGTGAATGTTCTTTAAGTTTAGATTTAGCGGACTATTTTTTTAATGATAAAGCATTTGAAAGAGTATTAATTTTTGAAGGTGGATGGCCAGAATGGAAAGAAGCCCAGTACCCATCAGAATTATCTAGTCAACATCTAAATTTCACAGAAAAAAAGAATATTTCAAAGGACCAAACTTTAAACATAAAAAATCCAGAGAATATTATTTTTTGGATTACAATTATGTGTGGATTATTTGTTTTAATTCATTTTTTATCTAATAATGGTAAAATATTTTTATTAAAGGGTTTTTTTGATAAAATAGACATTTCTTTATTACCTAGAATATTATTAGGAATAATATTTATTTATGCAAGTTACTACAAGATAATAGATCCGATTTCATTTTCAAAGAATATTCACAATTATCATCTTGTACCAATCTGGACTGAAAATTTAGCAGCTCTGATTATCCCATGGTTAGAATTAATCATTGGTATTAATTTGATTTTTGGTGTTTTTATTGAAGGCTCTAGGATTATTATAATTAGCCTCCTAATATTCTTTATATTTATATTATCTCAGGCGGCAATTAGGGGAATTGATGTACATTGTGGTTGTTTCCAAGCAATCGATGATTTAGCAAAAGATCAAGGTTCTCAATTTAAACTAATTAAACGCATTATAGAAGATCTAGTTATGTTGGCAATGGCATTTTGTATAAAAAGAAAAAAATGAATTTTAAACTAATATTATTAATCACTTTTTTAAATATTACGGGAATTTTGTTTGCAGATGTAGTTCGGATAGTTAATACATCGAATGTACATGGTGAAACAGATCCTTGTGGATGAAAGAAAAAACCTTTGGGCGGTCTTGCCCGAAAAGCTACAATGATAGATAAACTTCGTTCTGAAGGGTTTGATGTTTTAATCTTGGATGCAGGAAATCTTTTTTTTAAAAAAGAAACATTAGAGCCTGGAGTTGGAGAAGATGTCGCAAAACTTACAGCTGAAATTATAGTTAAAAGCTTTAATAAAATTGGGTGTGATGTTTTTTCACCTGGTGCAAAAGATTTTGCAGCAGGTTTAGATTTTGTTAAAAAAATGCAAGAAAATGCAAATTTTCCATTTATTTCTGCAAATATTCAAGACTTAGAAGAAAATTTATTGTTTAAACCATATAAGATTGTAGAAAAAGAAGGCTTAAATATAGGAGTTATAGGTTTATCTTCTAAATTTGTTCATCCTGATATTTTAGTTAAGGACCCAATATCATCACTTTTAGAATATCTTCCCCAACTACAAAATGAGTGCGATATAATAGTTTTACTTTTTGATTCTGATGAAAAAGATATAAGAAGCATTCAGGCAAACAATTATAATATAGATTTAATAATAAGAAGTAAATCAAAAAAACGTTCAAAAGATGGTGGAACGGGCAATATATTAGAATACTCTTGTGGTGACCGAGGCAAATATTTATATCAATATGATCTAATAATGGTTGAGTCAGGAGGCAAATTTCGAGATTTAGGTTCCTATGAAAATCTAAAGTCTAATGCTCAAAATAAATTAAATAGAATGAAAAAAGATAATTTAACAGCAGATTTAAAAGTAATATATAAAGATGATCTTCAATCACTAAGAAAAATTGAAACATATGAAGCCCAAATTTCTGAAGCGAATTTATCTATTAGTAGATTTTCTCAAGGTAATATTATCAAAATGACTAAGCATGAACTTGGAAAGTCAATCTCAGATAGATCAGATATATTAAAAATTGTTGATGAGGGGAAATTAAACATTGTAAATATTCATGGACCACAACCTCCTCCTGGAGCTCATAAACATATTAGGCATGATCATGATGGCGATGGGATTCCTGATCACTAAAATATTTGCAATTTGAGGTAAATTTCTGGTAAGATATACACCCAAAATTTTGGTAAAGACTGCGAAAGTAGCTCAGCTGGTAGAGCATAACGTTGCCAACGTTAGGGTCGTCGGT
>CAYFHL010000121.1:0-4242 GCA_964342955.1 uncultured bacterium | reverse complement strand
CATCATTTTTTTCAGACTTAACTATTTGAAAAGGGACTTTTGCAATATCTTTTTTTACAGACTTGTCATCAAAAGTTCTTCCAATCAATCTTTTGGCCGCGAAAATGGTATTATTGGGATTTGTTACTGCTTGTCTTTTTGCAGGTTGGCCTACTAATTTTTCATCTTTTTCAAGAAAAGCTACTACAGAAGGTGTAGTTCTTTGACCTTCTGCATTTTCGATAACTTTGGCTTGCTTGCCCTCCATTATAGCTACGCAAGAATTTGTTGTACCTAAGTCTATTCCGATTACTCTGCTCATAATGATTGATATATGGGTGGTATTTTAATTTCTTCAAGACCGTATTTACTAATTTTTTTCATTTTTACCCTTATTTTTATTATCTTTTTTTATGCTTTTTTTTGATACTGCAACCATGGAGGGTCTGAGCAATCTGTCTCTGAACATATATCCAGCCTGAATCTCTTTAACTATCGTTCCCTTTTCCAACTTATCATCTTCTATCTCAGTCATTGCTTGATGAAAATTAGGGTCAAATTTTTGATTCAAAGTATCAATTTTTACTATTTTATTTTTTTTAAATATTGAGATTAAATCTTTTTCAATAATTTCAATATTCTTTAAAAACTTGTTTAAATCTTTGTTATTTTGCAATGTAGGATCGTTTTTTATTGAAGTATGAGCTCTTTGTAAATTATCTAATATTGATAAATTTTCTCTTGCAAAATTAAATCCACCAAATTCAATCGCTTCTCTTATTTCCTTTTCAAATCTGTTTCGTTGATTTTCTAGCTCTGCAAGCGATCTTAATAGTTTATCTTCAGTATTTTTTAGCTTGTCCTCGATACTTTCCTCATTCTCAACCTCTTTTTTTTTGTCAACTGGCACTTCTTCAGTTTTATCTTGATCATTTAAATTGCTCATAATTTCTATATAGTAACAATATATAAAATTTCTAGAGGCATATGAATAAAATTAAGGAGATCTTGATTGGAAGCAATAATAAGGGAAAAATTCGTGAGATTTCTAATCTCCTACCAAAAAAAATAAAAAAGGTCTCTCCTTTAGATCTTAATATTCCTAGTCCACCAGAAAACGGAAAAACATATATAGAAAACTCAGAAATAAAGGCCAATTTTTTTTCTGAGAGATCAAAAATGATTACAATTTCTGATGACTCAGGTTTAGAAATAAGTTGTCTAAATGGAATGCCAGGTATTCATTCTTCTAGATGGGCAGATGAGCATGGAGGGTTTGAGAATGCAATGTTGGAAATTTTAAAACAAGTTAATAAAAAAGAAAAAGATAATAAAGCTAAATTTATTTGTGCGCTAACTATAGTATGGCCAGATGGAAAAAAAATTTCTGAACAAGGTATAATCGAAGGAAGTATAACAAAAAAAAAAGGTAATAATGGATTTGGTTACGATCCAATCTTTATTCCCAATGGTTTTTCAATGACATTTGGTGAAATGGAACATAAAGATAAAATATTAATTGATCATAGGTATATTGCATATAAAAAATTAGAAAAAAAAATTAAAGACTACTTTTAACAAAGCTATTGTTGCTTAAATTGTAAATATTAAGTTTCTGTATTACTTTGTTTTCAGATATTACAAAATTTCCGATTTTTCCCTTGATTTCATCTTTAATATTAAAATCTCTAGTTGAAGCTAACCCAGTATTTTTTTTCCAAAGATAATATACGAGTCCAACAGAGTCATAAGATAATAAAGTTATATCATTTGGTCTATAATCGTACAATTTATAAAATTTATCTCTAAATTTTTTTAAATTCTCTAAATTTATTGATGGAAAATAAAAATTTTTGATGGAACTCTCACTTAATATAGTTTCGTCAAACCATTGATTTGCGGCAATTATTAATACATCTTTTTCTAAAACATCCGTGTATGCAAGAGATGTTAATATGCTTTTTAGTCCATTTCCAAAGTCTATTATTACAATAGAGTCAAAGTTAACTTTTCCTAAAGTATGCTTTTGCTTTAATCTGTTAAGTTCTTTTAAATCACTGTTTAAATCCGATTTCTCTAATTTTTTGATTCTAGCTTCCAAATTTATTTTTCTTTGTTTATAATTTGTTAACTTTTCTATTTGACTAGTAAGTTTTTTAGGGTCTTCGCTATATTTAAAAAGCTTTCTATTTTTAAAATTTACAAAATTTATATTTTTCTCTATATGCTTAGCATAAGCATTATCAGGATATAAAATTACTGTTTTTCTTTTCTTATTTTTTTTTATAAATTTTTTTATTGCGATTAGTTGTGATTCTAAGTTAATGCCCATCATAATAACGTTTTTACTGAAATTAGAGTCGATATTTGAAAGTGATAAAAAAATCAAATCATCAAAACCATTTAAATCATCTATATATTTTGAGTCTATTGGGCCTATAATAATTTTAATCCCATCTCTTCTAAACTCTTCGCAAGATTTAATTATTTTCTTTCTATCATAACCGGAGTCCTTAGGATAAATTTTAATCGATTTATCATCGATATCATGTAAAGCAAGATTGACTGAGTATAAAACTGTTTCACCTAAATCTTTCAATTCACCTGAGAAGGGAGCCAAAACTCCAATTTTAAGAAGATTCCCTTTGTTGTTATCTAAGCTAAAGACATTAGTGTTAAAAGTGATTAGTAAATAAGATAAAATTATCTTAAAAAGATTTTTCATATTTTATGAGTGATTATTTACCAGGTTTATACATTGTTTCAACACCAATAGGTAACTTAGAAGATATTACATTAAGAGCTCTGAATGTATTAAAAAATTCAGATCAAATTCTTTGTGAGGATACCAGAAGGTCAATTAAACTACTAAATCACTACGGTATAAAAAAGAAACTAGTTTCAAATCATAGATTTAATGAGAAGAAGGTTTTAAATTCGGTTATTGAATTTATACAAAAAGGAAAAATAGTTTCACTAGTTTCTGATGCGGGAACCCCAACATTATCAGATCCCGGTCTTGTTCTGGTTAAGGAATGTATTAAAAAAAAGATAAGTGTATTTCCGGTTCCAGGAGTTTCAGCAATTACAACTGCAATGAGCGTTTCCGGTTTTGATGAAAAATATTTTTTTTATGGTTTTCTTCCAAAAAAAAGTAAAGAATTGGAGAATATTTGCGGTGAATTAAAAGATTATAATTTTAATATAGTTTTTTTTATTCCAGTTATAAAAATAAACTTTTACACTCAATACTTTAAGAAATTTTTTAAAGATAGAAACATTTTTATTGCAAGAGAAATGACAAAAATGCATGAGACTTTTTATAGGAAAGATTTGAAAAGCTTTGACGGTCTAAAAAAGGATGTTAAGGGTGAAATAACAGTTGTATTGTCAAAGAAAAATACAAAAACTTCAAATGAATTCACTTTTGATCAGGAAAAATTAAATTTTGAGATATCAAGGTACTTAAAGAGATATTCTTTAAAAGACGTTGTAAAACTGATATCAGAGAAAAATGATTTACCCAAAAAAAAGGTTTATGAATTGTGTTTAAAAATTAAAAAAAAATGAAAAAATACTTTGCCTTTCTTTTTCTACTTTGTTTTTTAAATTCTTGCGTAGGAAGTTCATCTGTTGGAATTTTTGGTTCCGGAGTGAGTATAGCCTATGATCCTCGTACAGTTGGAATGCAAATTGACGATTCAATTATGCAAAAAAACCTAGCCACAAGATTAACATTAACAGACAAGAAGTACCTAGTTTATATTAGTACAAAAGTTCTAGATGGAAATATCTTTTTATCTGGAAAAGTTGATGAACCAGAAGAGAAATTAAAAATTATAAAACTAGCATGGGAAACCAAAGGTGTAAGATCTGTAAAAACCGCTATTACAATAAAAGGTGAAACTAATTTCAAAAATTCTGCAAAAGATGCATTGATTACGACTCAGTTAAAAACTGCTATGATTTTTGACAAAAATATTAAAGCAACCAACTACAACATAGACACGATTAATTCAAAAACTTATATTTTTGGAATTGCTATGACGCAAGATGAAAAGCTAAAAGTTATAGAAGAAGCAAAAGGAATTTATGGTGTAAAAGAAGTTGTGCCAAGTATAATTCTGGTTGAAGATTTGAGCAGGAATAAAAACTAATTTTTTTTATTTTTATAGTCTATTACCTCAGATGAGTAAGCAGCAACAGAGGCTAGATTTAATATATCATTCGGAGATGATCTTAGAGGAGCAATCTCAATCGGCA
>CAYFHL010000120.1:0-4274 GCA_964342955.1 uncultured bacterium | reverse complement strand
AGTTTGCCAATTTGGACAGGGCATCCCAAAGAGATTATTTTAGATATAGATTCTGGCTATAATCTTTCTAGATCATACATTTCTACGATAGTTCAAAATGAAAACAATAGTCCTTTAAAGGATGTTGTCGGCGCAATAATATATAATGAAGAATTAGTAGCAAAAGCAATATCTAATAAGGACGGCCATCTTGATATAGATTTTGAAAATATTCCCAATAACTCTAATATAGAATTATATTTAAATAAAAGTGGTTATTTTCAGAAAAAAATTGATTTAATATTTGTATCAGATGATGGAACTGAAATGATAGTTAATGATTATATTAATCCTCAACCAGATTCAAATTATCAATATATAGCAATTGATTCATATTCTAATCATGAAAATAAGCCTATTTATAATTGGATAGAAAGGAATGATACTACTATTACCAGTCCTTATAATTCTATTAATTTAGGTTTATCTGATGATGAAGTTAGTAAACCGCAAGCCTTAGGCTTTAATTTCCAGTATTATGGAACATCTTTTGATAGTATTACAGTATGTTCAAATGGTTGGGCTTCTTTTTTGCCATGTTTAAATGGAGATAATATGGATCCAGGTTGCCAAACGATTGCACATTTTTTTAATAATTCTATTACATTCCCTATAGGGCCTTATGGTATGCTAGCCCCATTTTATGATGATTTAGATGATAATGGTTCAACAGTTCCTTTAGATGTATACTTTTGGACTAATAATGAAGATAGTGCAATAGTTCAGTGGGATAATGTGGTAAATGGTGAAACGGATGGTGAGGATGGAGATTGTATTGCTGATTCATTAGGCTGCGATTGGGAAACATTTCAATTAATAATTAAGAATAATGCCTTGCCCGATAATGATGGTGAAATAATTTTTCAGTATAAGCATATTTATGATGTAGATGATCATGGATCAACTATAGGTATTGAATCGCCAGATAAGAATATGGGTGTTGAGTATTTGTTTAATTATAATTATTCAGATGAAAGTTTTGAGTTAAGAGATTCATTGGCGATCAAATTCGTTTCAACAGGATTACAAGAAGTCCTTGATAATAATAAAACACCTAAAGAATATAGTTTGTTGAAAGCATATCCAAATCCATTCAATCCAATCATTAACATATCTTTTGTTAATCAAGATTATGGAAAAGTTAATCTAGGTATTTATGATGTGAATGGCAGGAAAGTTGAAAGTTTAGTTTCGGGCTTTTTTAATAAAGGAGTGTATCACTTAAGCTGGAATGCTGAAGAATTTGTTTCAGGTATTTATTTTATTTCTCTTAATAATAATAACAATATAACTACAAAAAAAATTACACTAATTAAATAATAGCTGCCTGTTGCTACTTAGATGGCAGGGACAATCAGGTAGCTAGAGACCCCTCAAATTAAGAGGGGTCTCATTTTATCAAAATTAATTTATTAACGAATTGTTTAAATATTGTTAAAAATATTATTGTAATTCAATCATATTAGTAATAATTTTAGCTATGCCAACCATTGATAATTATACATCCCAAAGAGTTGATTTGGATATAATTGAAAAATCTATAATTAATATACTCCAAAAAGATGGACGCTCTAGTGCGAGCTCTATTGCAGAAGAAATAGGGATGTCTATACCTGCAGTTACAAAAAAAATAAAACGTCTAAGAGATATCGGTGTCATTATAGGTTTTTCTGCCACTATTAATCCTAGGCGGGTTGGGCTAGATGTCGCAGCATTGATTACAATTATTTCAGAATCATCGGTTCATTATACAGAGGTTGTAAAAAAAGCTAAGAAGCAACCTGAAATAGTAGAATGTTTTACAACCACAGGTAATGGATCTCATATTTTAATAGCTCAAACAGAAAATACACAAACGTTAGAAAAATTATTGCGAACAATACAAGGATGGCCAGGAGTCACACGAACAGAAACGCAAATTATTTTAACATCATATAAGAGCTCTGAGTTTATTAAGATACCATAAATATATAATTTAAAGGAGCATTGCATGGCTAAAATAAAAGCTGAATATATTTGGATGGATGGGCACAAACCTACTTCAAAATTGCGTTCTAAGACAAAAATAATTGATGGACCAATTACAGATGTTAAGCAAATTGAGAAATGGGGATTTGATGGTTCAAGTACTATGCAAGCCGAAGGTCATAATAGTGATTGTGCTTTGCATCCTGTCCATTTTGTACGCGATCCATTAAGAAAGGAAAATGATATATTAGTTATGTGTGAAGTTTATAATGCAGATGGTACTCCTCACAAATCAAATACAAGGTATCATCTAAAGAGAATATATGATAAGTTCCAAGATCATGATCCATGGTTTGGAATAGAACAGGAATATACATTTTTTAGTGGAAGAAATCCCCTTGGATGGCCTGAAGGTGGTTATCCAGCACCGCAAGGTCCATTTTATTGTGGAGTAGGAGCTGATGAAGTGTATGGGAGAGAGATTGTTGAGCAACATTTGGATGCATGCATGCATGCGAATATAGAACTATCAGGTGTCAATGCTGAAGTTATGCCTGGTCAATGGGAATTTCAAATTGGACCTTTAGGTCCATTAAAGGTAAGTGACGAATTATGGATTGCACGTTGGTTATTATATAGGATAGGTGAAGAATATGGTGTAAATGCAACTCTCCATCCTAAACCAGTAAAAGGTGATTGGAATGGTGCCGGTGCACATACAAATTTTAGTACAAAAGAAATGAGAGCTAATAATGGTATTGTTGCAATTGAAAAAGCTTGTGAAAAGTTAAAAATTCGTCATGATGAACATATTAAGTTCTATGGTGCATATAACGAAGATCGTCTCACTGGATTACATGAAACATGTAGTATAAATGAATTTAGATGGGGTGCAAGTGATAGAGGTGCATCGATTAGAATACCTATGGGTACGGTTAATGATGGTTGTGGCTATTTAGAAGATAGAAGACCTGCTGCAAATATGGATCCTTATCAAGTTTGTAGATTATTAATAGAAACAATATGTTCAGATAGTATAATTGATACAACTAAAAGAGCTAATGACTCCCAACTATTAGAATCAGATTAATTGTTAACTACTTTCCTCCTCCAAAAAGGGTTGTTACTTAGATGATGGTCCTTTTGGTATACTAAAAACCCTCATATTTTTATGAGGGTTTTTATTTTATAGAATTGATTATATATTAATTTTTAATTTTAGTATATTCTTTATTAACTAATATAATAAAAAGGAAAAGATATAACTCTAGAGATATTCATATTATTATCCGTTCTAATTTTAGCAATTACATCATTTGTACTAGAATGGTTGCCGATGGAGGTAACTGCACTTGGAGCAACAACTCTTTTATTAATATTTAATATAATTGATGTAGATGATGCAGTTCAAGGTTTTAGTAATAGTGCTGTAATCGTCATAGGAGCTATCTTCATTATTAGTAGATCGCTTGTGAAAACAGGGTTTTTAGAAGTGTTAGCTGATACCTTAATAAAAATAACAGGTAATAATAAATGGTTATCAATATTTATTTTTTTAATAATTGTTTCATGTATTTCTGGATTTATAAATAATACTGCAGCAGTAGCAATTTTTATTCCATTAGCTTTAGATATAGCCAATCGATTTCATATAAGTCCAACTAAAATTTTACTTCCATTATCATATGCTTCAATTTTTGGTGGGACATTAACTTTAATTGGTACATCAACAAATTTGATTGTTAGCTCAATTATAACAGATTATTCTTTAGATCCGTTTTCTATGTTTGAGTTTACAAAAATGGGTATAGTTTTTCTAATTATAGGAATGATTTATAATATGATAATTATTAGATGGTTTTTACCATCAAGAGCAGTTACTAACTCTCTTACAATGAAATATCATTTAAGAACCTATTTAACTGAATTTCAAATTGCGAGCGGTTCTCCACTTATAGGAAAAAAACATACTGAACTTGATTTGCTAAATAAATATAATTTGCTTGTTTTAAAAATTATTAGAGGTGAAAAGAATTTTAGATTTAACTTGCAATCAATTAATATGATGGAGGGAGATGTAGTTTTAGCACAAATAAATGCAAAAAACATGTTAAGATTTAAAGATGAAATGAAGGTCCTTTTGCTTCCTGATATGAAATTAAATCAAACTGAACTAATGGGTCAAAATCATGTTATTGTAGAAGGTTTAGTGCCACAACAATCAAAGATTATTGGCAAGACATTAAAAGAGTTTGATTTTAGAAACC
>CAYFHL010000119.1:0-4289 GCA_964342955.1 uncultured bacterium | reverse complement strand
AAAAAGAAAAGTATATTTTAGATTCAACAGCTTTATCTGATTTTAAAATATGGATTGAAAACATTTAAATATTGTATTTTAATGTAACATGTCTATTATTTTTATTATTTAAATCTTTAATTTATCTATTATGAAAACAAAATTAATTTTACTAAATATTATATTTACAGCTTTTCTTTATAGTGAATGTTATCAACTTAACCAATCAGAGTGTGACTATTGGTCTGCATATTGCATATGGAATGAAGAAACAAATCAATGTGAAGAAACTGGCGGCGGCGGTGGCAATTCAGATGGACCTTATGAATTTGCAACTATTTCAGAGACACAAGGATTAAGAAATGGTCCTGACTACCAAGATGGAGTACTCTATTATCCAATTGATGCAGCCCCTCCCTTTAAATCTATAATTTTTACTCCTGGATTTGGATCTGGAAGTTCTTCAATGTCAGATTGGGCTCAGTTTTTTGCATCACATGGTTTTACAGCTATGATTATAGGTCCTAACGATGAAATTAATGAATGGCATATTGGAAGAGCGGAAGGCTTGATTGATGCAATAGAAACAATTAAAGTAGAGAACTTGAGAGAAAATTCTCCAGTTTATAATATGATCGATTCAAATAGTTTTATTGTCTCTGGATATTCGATGGGCGGAGGAGCTTCTCAAATAGCTCTAACCCTTGATCATCCTAATGTTAGTTCAATTAAAGCGGGGATTGCATTAAATCCTACTATTATTCTTGAAGATTGCAATTTATGTCCTGAAGATGGTGGTTATTGTATATGCCTTGTCCCAGAAATGTTAAATCATGATATTCCAACATTAATAGTAGCAGGTCAGGATGAATTAAATGAACTGCCCGGTTATGATGGTTTATTAGGTCAAGATATATACATTAATACTCCAGAAAGTACTACAAAAATGTTGTTAGAAATTCAAAATGGAGGCCATGGTTCTTCTTATTCAGAATCCAGTAGAGTTAAAGCTCTTAATTGGGCAAAATATTTTTTAATGAATGATTCTGATCTATGTGAGCTGTTGCTTGAAGAACCAAATGATGCATCTCAATTATTAACTAATCTTGAATGTAGCAATTATTTGATTGGTGATGTTAATGGAGATTCCCTTATTAATATTCAAGATATTATTACAATTGTAAATTTAGTTTTATCCAGCCAATATAATAATCTAGGTGATTTAAATTCTGATGGTATTATAGATATTTTAGATGTTATTCAATTAGTTAATATTATCCTATAAAATATTATATTTTACCCATGTTTTACTGAAGTAATTAATCAAGATATTATTATAAACTATCTTTTAAAAAATCCTTCTTTTTTTGTAAGTTTCAATAGCAATTTAAAATATTATATGATAACTAAATAATTTTGTTTAAATACTTAAAATATTATCTATCTACTCTATTAATTATTCTAGCCATCTTTTTTAGTTCTTTAGGAATACATTTTCCTACTTACTGGTTCATAATTTTTTCATTATTTATTATTTTAGGAGATCATTATTTTCCTGAAGACTCATCATTAAAAGAATATAAATATCCCTTCTTTATCAATCTGCCCATATATATTAATTTACCTTTGCTCTTAATTTATCTATCAGAAGTTATTTTTGTTTTAGGGAATAGTAATATTCAATGGATAATACAATTCTTTGATAATTATTTATTAATTGATCTATTATATATGAAAAATAATATTTCATTATTAGATAAAATAAGTTTAATTGCAGTTGCTAGCCTTAATATAGGTATGATTGGAACTGTTCCTGGTCATGAATTAACCCATAGGAAAAAAAACAACTTTGATATGTTCTTTGGAAATTGGTTACTTTCTTTATCATGGGATTGTGCATTTGCTCTAGAACATGTATATGGGCATCATAAAAATGTAGGCTTAAAAAGTGATCCTGCTTCAGCAAAAAGAGGAGAAAATATTTATATCTTTATTCTAAGAGCATCAATCAAGGAACATTTAGATGCTTGGAAAATTGAAATTAATCATCTAAAAAGAAGAGGTTTTAGACCATATGGACTAGATAACAAAATGCTTCTGGGATACTTTCGTAGCATAACATTAACAATATGCTCTTTTCTTATTGGAGGATTTATAGGAATGATGTTTTATCTATTAAGTGCAATAATTGCCAAATGTCTTTTAGAGGCAATTAATTATATAGAACATTATGGGCTTGTACGTGAGCCAAATAAACCAGTTGAACCTAAACACTCATGGAATTCAAATCATTTAATTAGCAGTCTTATTCTATATAATGTTACTCGCCATTCTGCTCATCATGAGAAATCTAACCTTAAATTTTGGGAGTTAGAAGCATATCCAAATTCACCTATGTTGCCTTATGGATATCTTACCATGCTATATATATGTATTTTCCTTCCAAGATTATTTCATAAAATTATGCGACCTATATTATCTGAGTGGGATATTGTACATGCTTCTGAAGAAGAAAGAAAAATAGCAAATCCTCTAAATGCATCTTAGTAAAATTATATTCAATTAAATAATGATAAATAAAATTTTTATAATCCTACTATTCTATTCAATTTCAATTGCACAGACTATTGATAAAGGATATAATCGCATTAGAAATGATTTTTATAATTACACCCCTCAAATAACAGATAATTCCCGCGATGAAGAAGAATTGAATGACTTTATACAAACGGTTATGACAAATAATCTAATTCCAGGGGTCTCTGTTTCTATAGTTAAAAATGAACATATTGTATGGCAAAATCATTTTGGATATGCAAATATTGATGAGAATATATTAGTTAATGAAAATACACTGTTTATGTTGGCCTCGGTTTCAAAAACAATTACTGCTACTGCATTAATGCAATTATTTGAAAATGGATTGTTTGATATTGATGATGATATCAATGTTTATCTTCCATTTAGTGTTAGTCATCCAGATTTTTTAAATGCACCAATAACTTTCAAAATGTTATTATCTCATACATCAGGGATAAAAGATAATTGGGATGTTATGCCATATTATAATGGCGACTCAAATTTAGATCTCGGATATTATCTTGAACAGTACTTAACTATTGGTGGTGAATTTTATGGAAACAACTCGAGTTTTACAAATTCAATGCCTGGATCATCCTATAATTATTCCAATATAGGAGCAGCACTAATTGGTCTTCTTGTGGAAGTAATTTCAAATCAGACATTTAATAGCTATTGTAATGAAAATATATTTGATCCACTTGAAATGCATGATTCATTTTGGTTTTTATCAGAGATTGATGATTTGAATCAAATCGCTATACCCTATGTATCAACTGGTGGTGCTGGTTATGTTGATGACTGTTCTGGGGATGGTGACTGCTGCCTTGAATCTTGGATTGGAGATGGATATCCAGATTGTGAAGATCAACAATGGGATTGTGATTTAAGTTGCTATGATAATGATGGTGATGATTGTGAAGATAATGGTAACGAAGCATATTGTGGTGATAATTTTTGCAATGGCGATGAAAATTATATTACCTGCCCTGATGATTGCTCAGATAATACTTGCAGTGATACTTTTCTTGTAGAATATATGCACTATGGGTATTCTGATTATCCATCAGGTCAATTGAGAACGACTTCTAATAATCTTGCAAAATTTATGGCAGCTTATATTAATAATGGTATTTACAATGGAACTCGAATATTAGAAACTGAAACAATCGAGTTGATTAAAAGCATCCAATATCCGAATATAAACAATCAACAAGGTATAATATGGTATTATAAAATATTGAATGGTAGAAATCTATTGGGACATAATGGTGGAGATGTAGGTGTATCCACAGAAATGTTTTTTTCAGTATCAGATAACATAGGAGTAATTATTTTAAGTAACGCAAGTAATTACAATGCACTTATTGATATAGAAAATGCCGTATTTGATTTTGCAGAAGAAACAAACTTTATACCTATTGGAGATTTAAATCTTGATAACATCGTTAATATTTTAGACTTAATTTATCTTGTAAACATTATTCTTGGTGAAAACGAATTTTCAGAATTAGCCGATTTAAATGGAGATCAACAGATTGATATATTAGATGTAATTTATCTTTTACAAATAATATTATATGAATAAATTTTTCAAGGTATTAAATATACTTGATGTAATTAAACAACTTAGTCTAATTTTAGCATGTTTATAATCATACATTGTATATAGTTGATCATAATTACAAATTTCTTCGATGGTGGCTGTAGTTCAGTTGGTTAGAGCACCG
>CAYFHL010000118.1:0-4360 GCA_964342955.1 uncultured bacterium | reverse complement strand
TTGCCTCCATTTGTTGATTAATTAGATTTTCAATAAAACGCCCTTTTAGATCATATACATTTAATATTACGTGCATTTGTTTATTTAATTCTAAGGGGATATTTGTCTGTGAATTAAAAGGGTTTGGAGAATTCTGCTTTATCACATAATCAGGGGGAAATGCTTCAAAATTAAATATTTCATTTAATTTTTTACGAATTTCAACTTCGGCATTTGAATTTCCACTAATACTACAGTAGATATCATGAAAATGATCTCTACTTAGAGTTAAACTCTCAATTTTACATTCATCATTAACAATATAAGATTCTCCTAACGAATCAATGGTTTCTTTATCCCAATTAACCATTACAACCAAAACATCAGATATATCAACGATACCATCTCCATTGGCATCAGCATGAGCTGCACAAACCTCATCCCAATTAGAAGCATGTGACTGTAAATTCCATTCAAAAGGATTTCCATCTCTATAACATCCTTGATATCCCCAATAGTAACCAATTGGGATAATATCATCGGCATTAACCACATCATTAGCATCTGTATTTCCAGGCCAGAGATCACCTCCATCTGAAGACAAACAATTATCATTACTTAAATGCAAGCGAATATTCCAATCACCAGGAATGCCTGCTTGGGACAAAGTGTAATAGTTGTCATATTGCGATGAATAATAATATGATGAATCACTGATATGTGAATTTGTATATACAGAAGGATCTAATGGCATCAGATACCCAGTTCCAGAGAAGTGAATCTCAGCAAAATAATTTAATCCAGGAATACAGTAAATATTCCCATCTAATAAAGATATATTTACCCAGCCTCCATCCCTTCCATTAGAATTCCAATTAATTGGAGCATTTTTTGAATAAATTAATTTTTCTGGGCTATTACCTGTCCAACCTTCCCAAATATTAATCTGAATAGATGAAACTTGGCCGAAATCCGAATAAGAAGAAAGGACTGGAGTTGAAATAGCAGATAACAAAGACTCCTCATCTACCCTAAATCTTATACCCGCTCTATCTAATTCGTTGTTTGGAGATATACTATACCCAAACCATCCTCCATCATCATAACCCAGCTCATATGAAGAGGAATTTTGATTAGTAATATTAAAGGTTATATTTTGACTTTCTAAATATATATTATTGATTGAAACACCCGAAATATCAAAAGGGTCTAGATTGCCATCTCCATTCCTATCATATATATTATATAATATAGGCGGATATGTGTTTTCACTTAAATATCTACTTGATGTTGAACCTGGGAATGGATCGGCATCATCTCCATCATTTCCATCAACATCTTCTAAATCATAGCGTCCATCAGCCTGTATTAGAGACACCCCATAAAAATCTGGATTAGTATTCACAATGTTATGTACTGGAAATATATCAGTAATTGTTTCATCAACATGCCAAACAAACAAACCTTCTTCCTTTAGGTATTGATCGGCACCTATCTTTTGACGGTTTTCAATCAAAAGATACTCTTTTGGATTAAATTTATTAAGAAATAGTTTAATAACTGTTTGATTGTAATTTTGCTCTACGGGGTCTAATACTATATCTTCTAAGTATACTTTTGATTTAACTATCGGATCAACATACCCAAGCCTTGATCGTGACCAAGCACTCAGATATGCAGGGCTTATTTGTTTTTGCCAATTTCCAGCCCCCATCAAACCCCATAATCCTATACCAGCAACATCATTTGTTGATGTATCATATAAATCTGGCAATCCCAATATATGCCCTAATTCATGACATATTGTACCAATCGGATGAATATATCCATTAGAAACACCATATCCTTCAGGACCCCAGTATTTCTCTGGAATTAAGATAAAATCTTGAATTACTGTGTTATCTAACTCAAACTGCCCATTAATATTTTGGTGCTGAACAGGAATAATTAAATCTGATGAAATAGTGCCTCTAAAGGGCCAAAAGAGACTATTATCTCCATTGGCTGAGCCTTCAACAATTAATATGATAACATCCAAAACCCCATCTTGATTGCCATCATATTCGCTATAGTCAACAGTTGAATCATGATATATGCTAGCCTCTATTGCTAAAGCAGCAGCGCTTTGAACTATTCCATTTGGTCCAGTTCCTGTTCCCTGCTCCTGATCTACATAAAAACCATAATCTTCTTCTGCTGTATACCAATCTTTTACACTTTCTAAGTTTCCATCTATAGATAAATAATAATTAGAAATTTCATTAAAGTAATCTCTTACGCTCATCTCATAATCTAATGGCAGATCTCCAGATGATGGGTTAATGTTTTCTTCAAATAATAAATAAGCAAATTGCTCCTTAGAATATTGATAAGAGTCAATACTGGAAGGCAAAGACTCATCGTTAAAATCAACTAAAAATATAATAGGCTTTATTGATGATATTTCTTCATCTCTACTATAACTATTAGAGTGCTTGTAGTTTATGCATCTACCATCTAAAGTACGCCTTATAGGATTAATTTCTTTTAAGTATTTCGGGATATTAATATTAATTGGTGTCGGGTATGATACTAAAATATCTGAAGCATCAAATTGTCCTTGATTATTCAAAATTGAATAATACCATCCTTTATTTTCTCCTTCTTCTACCCATTCTATAACATAACCATCAATAGTCTCTATCCAATTATAATACTCATGACCATGCATAAAAACATCTATAGGAGTGTTGTCTGGCTGATAAACAACATATGGCAAATAAGGTGCATGAACTGGAAATAGCCAATTAATACATAAAAGGTATATTATAATATTAGATGGGATGTTCATCTATGAGATCTCTTTCCATAAGGTCCATTATGGCTGTTCGTGCAGATTTTTGTTCGAACAATACACTATATATTTGATCACATATAGGCATTTCAATTTTATAAGATCTTTTTAATTCATAGATAGAACGAGTTGTCTCAACTCCTTCAGCAACCATAGGCATTGAAGATAAGATTGAATCTAATGTTTCACCTTTACCAATTCTCTCGCCAACCTCTCGATTTCGACTATGCTTACTAAATGCCGTTACAACCAAATCACCCACTCCACTCAATCCTGAAAATGTTGTTCTCCTTGCTCCTAATTTTGCGCCAAGCCTAGTTATTTCTTCTAAGCCCCTTGAGATCAAAGCTGCTATAGTATTGTCACCAAAATTTAGCCCAATACATATTCCTGCTGCTAATGCAATAATGTTCTTTGCTGCAGCACCAATTTCTACACCTACAATATCATCACTTGAGTATACTCTGAAATATTCATTTGAAAACAAATTCTGGATTGATCGAGCTAGCTCAATATTAATACATGCCGAAACGACTGTTGTTGGACACTTTCTTATGACTTCTTCAGCATGACTAGGGCCTGATAAAATGACTATTTTAGATATATCTACACCTAAACACTCTGAAATAATTTCACTAACTCTCTTACCTGTATGGCATTCTATCCCCTTTGAAGATGTAATGATCGGTATATTTGTAATTTTGATTTGTGTAAAAACTTGTCTTACAGATTGAGTTGGAATTGCATTTAAAATTATTTCTGCATGGTCTGCAATTTCAACTAATGAAGCAGTAATATTTAAGCTATCACCTAAAGTATAATTATTTAAAAGAGGGTGTTTTCTAGTTTGAGATACTTTTTCTACAAATTCTTTATTCCTATGCCAAAGCAATACGTTATGACCATTATCAGTTAAAACTTGACCTAAGGTAGTACCCCATGATCCTGCACCCAAAACTGAAATTTTCATAAACTAATTGATATTTCCAAGATAAATATATGGCTCACCAATAGTATTAAAATGCTCTTCAATCATACTCAATCCCTCAGGCTTAACAATAAGTATCATGCCAACACCTAAATTCATTGAGCGCCTCATATCATCTTCAGGCACATTACCTAGCTTCTGAATCAAATTAAAAATAGGAGGACGCTCCCAAGTGCTCCAATCAATACTAATCACTTGATCCTCCCGTATCACTCTAGCCGTATTTTCAACAATCCCCCCACCTGTAATATGAGATATACCAACCAAATTCATATTGTTTAATATTGGCGATACAGACTTTAAATAAGATTTGTGAATTGATAGCAGAGCTTCCCCTACTGTTTTACCCAGAGATTCAACATAATCGTCTACGCTATAATGCTCAAGCAATACCTTGCGAGCCAGTGAATAGCCATTAGTATGCAATCCTGTCGATGGGAGACCTAATAAAATATCGCCTTTAGAAGTAGTACGATTAGTGAGCATTTGATCCTTGTCTACAACTCCAATAATAGTTCCGCTTATATCATAATCACCTTTTTGGTAAAAATCTGGCATTT
>CAYFHL010000117.1:0-4402 GCA_964342955.1 uncultured bacterium | reverse complement strand
TAAGTAATATCTTCATAAACAATAACCAATTCATCAACTGAAATACTTCCAATCAACGGATTACCAACTAAATTCCAGCCAGCATTAATTTCATATTCGTGATTTAATAGTACATCTCCATTAAACTCAAACTGTTCATCAGATGTAAGAAGCAAATAGAATCCATCTCCCGAATTTGCTTGCTCCAAATCGCTCATCTCATAATTCCCATTTGCATCACAGCATTGAAAACCAAAAGTGGGAAATCCAAAAAGATCATCTAAAAAATCATTATCTAAATTCAATGGTGAAGATAATAAATGAAATCCTGGTTCCAAATCAATATTATACTTACCAAGCCCTACAATAAATGGATTATCGCTCACAGCCTCATAGTCTTCTGGCTCTTGAGCTTCTCCTGGTGGATCAAACTCAGTTACTACCGCCCTTAGTTTAACTGTATTATTTAAATCACCCTCAATTCTTTCCTCAAACCAGTTTGGCAAATTAAAATCTGATGAAATTGCAGGAATAGCTAGCTGGTTCAATGGTTCACCTGAATAGATAGGGTCAACCGTTTCAAAATTTCCTTGACTATTAGTAATTTGTAAATAAAGATCTAATGTTTCTAAATATGAATGATTTACATAAGATAAATCAACATAGAATGTATCTGCATCATGAGGCAGAATTTCACCTCCATTCGGATAATTGATTGCCACGCTTGGGACACTTGCACTAATCGAGCAAAATTCTTCACTGATACTCCTATACCCTTGAAAATTAAATGATTCAATATAATAACAATATTCAGTAGAATCTATTATATTACCTGCATTATCATCACCATTATCAATAAAAGTATATGACATGTGCAAGGAACCATCTTCATACACACCTGTTTCAGAATCAATTTCACCTAAAGGATAACTTTCATCACTATCAGGATTTATACGCCATACCCTATAATAAACAGCTAACTTAGAATTATGATAATCATAAAGATTATTTTTATTAATATCTTCATAATATTCACCTGAATTATATTCTTGATCTAAATTTTCATCTATCCAAGATTCTGATTCATCATAAGCCGGTCCAAAATGAATCGGCCAAGTTGACACTGGATCACAAACCCCATTATCATTAACATCAATAATCTCTTCACCAGGGTCACAGTCACCATTACCATTCAAATCGACCCAATCATCCCCATCAAAAACTCCATTTTCGTCAGCATCATCTGGAAAAACAAATTGTGATTCTTTCCAGCTAATACTCATAGAATATAATTCAGAATTATCTATATCAACTCTAACTACTTTAGCAGGAGCAGGCAATTCCTTAACATATATAAATATATTATCCACATCATTTTCTGACTCCCAGTCATTAACCGTTAATGTGATAATTGCAGGTTCTTCGGTCCATCCATACCCATTTTCTACTGCACATTCAATTTCATTATCAATTGTTCCGTCACCACCTACACAATAAGTATTTCTTGGAATACCTGTCTCATAAACAAATTCTGCTGAATCAGATATTACTACTTGATTCATTCTCCATGCATAGCCAAGGTTTTGATAATTAAGATCATTTTCATACTCTTCAAAAAACATATCCGTTGGTTCATCATAAAAGATATTATCAGGATCGTATGATTCATTTTTAAACTCCCAGGAAGCTGTTCTTGGTAATACTATAGGAACAGGTGCAGTACCAAATTCACTATGAATATCATAATAATACTGATTTTGACCAGCGTCAGAAATAGGCGTTTGGTTTTCTAGAGTAGATGACGAAAATTCTGCTGACTTAGGCCCTTCACCTACTTCATTTCTACCTGAAACCTTAAATCTCCTTCCTTGTGGTTGCTGTTCATATGTAGGCAACATTGTTCTTACAAATTCTGCATCACTTGAAGTTCCTATTGGAACGAAATCAGCCTCAGAGGCTATATACTCATAAATGATAAATTCATCACTTGGGAATGTTGTTTCAGTTGTAGAAGTGGGATCTTCCCATCGAAGTGTAATTTGACGATTTCCAGGCTCTGCAATCTCAGCTTGCGGAGCTTCTGGAAGAGCATTACCAACTATCATTTTAAATGTATCAACAGATACTGATGAATGAAAATATTGATAAGGGATATCTTCGAAAACGGGCTCAAAAACATTATTTCTCTTTATAAAAACGCTATTATGACCAACACCAGTGGTATCATCAGATGTCGTAATAAAATCAAAATTTAAATTAACCGTTCCATTAATATCAGACTGGACTACAAAGGTCCACTCCATAATATCCATATCATCATTTGTCGCAAAATCAATATAACTTCTGATATCTTGAGTAAAATTAGTTCCAAAAATAGGTGGTAAATCAGGATGTCCCTGCCATTCAGGATGAGGGTAATAAAGAGCTATATAATTATCTGGAGCCATAATTTGCGTTTCTGGTACATCACTATAACATGTCCCACAAATAGTATCCCATTCTGAAAAATAATCATCTAAAGCATTAGGATGCATACCCAATCTATTAATTGAGTCTTGGGCTGCGCTATTATTCCATCCTGTACCATTAATATTTGCAGACACATTAACATACCAACATGATTCATTACCACCAGCACAAACTCCGCACTCATCTGTTCCTTTACCATCTATACCTGTACCAAGTAAATCAAAATCATAGCAAATACCATTACAAGCCATATTGATGTTTTCTTCTTCCAAACAACTAAATCCTTCTACAGGAGGTAAAGAACCACATATGCAATCATAACAATCATCAAAATATGCATTTGATCCATCACCTAAATTAAAATTACCAGCACAATCATTTGGACATGCATCTAATCCAGTATTTCCACCGACACATATACCACAACCATCTACAAATGCACTACCAAAACAATCATTATTACAATCTATATCTGAGTTATATTCATGGTTTGATGTTCCACCAGAACAAACACCACAATCATCTAATTCTGCATCACCATTTGCTACACCGGCACAATCATTGCATGAAGAATTATCGCCACCACATTCACCACAGTCATCTAAAACAGCTGATCCACCACATTCACCAGCACAATCTATAATTGCATTGCCGCCACATTCACCATTACAATCATTTACACTCCCATTACAGTCGCATTCATTATCAGGGATATCATAGCAACCACATTCATAGACATCCCCAGGACCACCACATACAAAACATGCATCTAGCGTATTGCCATAGCAATCACAAAAGCCCTCTTCAATATCTATGCAACCACATTCATATGTTGCACCAGGACCATCGCAAACACCACATTCATCTATAACAGCAGTTCCACCACATTCACCTGTACAATCATCAAACAAACAACTTCCATCATCTTCTGTTGCATCCGCATTATAGTTACATGCCATCACATTTGTACAACCAGGAATAGCGGCCTCTGTTATATTGATTGTTGTACAATTTTCAACCTCTGAAGTTAAACCATCACCATTAGAATCAGAGAATATGGTGTTTGAAAGACAAAAATCATTAGAATCACCAGTAAAGGCAACTTCAACTAGAACTCCTGAGCCAGCAGAGATTGTTTCAGCTTGAATACTAAAACCTATTATTGTATAATGAAGAACATCCTGAGCTTGAAAACTTAATGTAAAGTCCGCATCTCCAGCCGCTCCACCATCAACGCCAACAACATCAACCCCAAAAACGTCAAACTGAATACCTGCAATAGGAGTGTCTGTATTATATAAAATATTATTTTTAAAACATTCATCAAGGCCCGTATTACCCCCTGAACAAATATCACATTGATCTATAGATGCGCTACCACTACACTCACCATTACAATCTTCTATTGCATCACCTCCGCATTCTCCTTCACAATCAAGTTCTAAACAACTTCCATCATCAATATTTGCACTTGGATCATAATTACATGCAGTCTCATCCATACAGCCAGGAATAGATTCAGTGATTGTTGTACAATCATTGCTTGTAACTAGCTGATCACTACTGCTATCTGATAAAACAACATTCGTAATACATGCCGCTTCTATATCACCTTCTACATCTAATATTGTTAAAATATCGGTACCAGCAGGAATAACAGCGCCTGAAAAACTGAAACCTAAAACAGTAGATCCTCCTGTTGACACAGTAAATCCGGCATCTTCAGCTGCACCCCCATTTGCCCCGGTTATAGTTACACCTTCTACATCAAATTGGAACCCGGCAATATCTGTTACTGTACTAAAATTTATTTCAACTGTTCCTAATGGAACATCCGGACAGTCATTTTCATCACATGCAAAAGATCCATCCCAACACTCAGTACCATAATCACAAGACCCATCATCTTCAGTAGCATTTGCATCATAGTTGCATGCCGAACTATCCGTACAGC
>CAYFHL010000116.1:0-4451 GCA_964342955.1 uncultured bacterium | reverse complement strand
AGCGTCTGACTTCGGATCAGAAGGTTGAGGGTTCAACTCCTTCCGGGCGCACCAAGATCTTTTTGTTTTTTTTTTGACATAGTTACCGACTAATATAGGTGTTTTAACAAAAAGACTTTTATATAATCTAATTGTTTTTTTTTGCCATTATGTATTGGAACAAAATCTCTTTTTTCATCTTTAAATATCATATCAAAATTATTTTTTAAAAGGTGTTTTTTAAAACTTTGTAAATGAATTTTGGTAAACTCTGTAACAACATGTTGAATTGAAATTTTTTTATCCCTTATTCTTTCTATTTTTCTAGCTAAAGACTCATATACTTTTTCTATAATTAATATTTTCGCAATTGGTTTAACCAAATTTTTTATATCTTGATTAACGTAAATTCCTTCAAATATTATTAGTCTTTTGGGTAAAAATTTATATTTTATAGTTAAATTATTCTTTCCTGTTTTCCTATTGTACAATTTTTTTAAAACAAGAGTTTTTTTCTTATCTCCTTTGTTTAAAAATTTTATCAAAATACTTAATTTATTTAAATCATAGTGAACTCTATTTTGATTAAAGAAATCTCTATTTATTTTTTTTGTGAATCGTATTCTTTTTTCTCGAGTAAATAAAAACAAATCTTTGCTTAAAATTAGAATATTTTTGAATTTACCAGACAATTTTTTTTTTAATAAATTTGCAAAAAGACTTTTTCCGGAACAAGTTATTCCGTCTACCGTAATAAAATTTACATGATTTTTATTGTATTTTTTCAAAAAATTATCTTTTCTTAATCTCATGCTATTTTTCATTTAGCAAACCCTTCCATAAATCTGGTTTTTTTGTGCATATTGCATCAAAATGAAATTTATTTTTTTTAAGACTTTTCACAAGTTTTTTTATTTCACTTGCTCTGTTTTTTTTAACAAGTTCTGGTGAAACCATACAGATTTTTACTTTTTTCCTCTTTAGATATTTATAAAATTTATGGCCTAATTCTATTTTGGTAAAGTTATCTAACCAGAGCCACTTTATTTTTTTAAACAAATAATCTTTTTTATTTAAGTTTTCATATTCTGAGTAACGTATAGAAACTTTCGTTTTAAACATATTTTTAACCAGGGTAGAAAAAGTCTGGTCGTGAAAAAAAAAGTTATTTATTTTATTTTTCTTTAGGGTCTTTATAATTCTGTCTTCCAAACCTTCTTCCTTAACATTCAGTACTATTATTTTGTGTTTGAATTTTTTGATCCATTTTTCAAAAGATACCCCCTTTTTGAAAGGGTCATGGTTCAAATAAATCTTATTATTTTCTGATCTTAAATCAATTTCTACACCAAACTCTGTGTTTGTTTTTTTTAAATCAGAAATCGAATTAACTCTATGTTTTATAAATATCATCTAAAAATTTATCTAGCCTTCAATATATTTTAATTTCTCTTTATTTATGAAAAAAATATTAAATACATTTTGATTTTTGTGAATTTTAATTAAATTCGTATTCTTATCGTAAAAGTATTTTTGATAACTCATTCCTTTTAAAAGTTTAAAAATTTTATTACAAATTTTTTTATCATATTCAACCATAATAGTGGGCGTATATTTTTTAATAGTTTTCTTTGCCCCCAAAATACACTCATATTCATGACCTTCAATATCAATTTTTATGAATGGAGTGCAAAATTTATAGTCGTCTATTTTTTTAGTTTTTATTTTATAGGAATTGATTTTAATTTTTTTTAAAAGATTGCTTACGTATAGAGATTTTTTTAGTCTATTGATCACGCCATTTTTATCAATGCCTGCAAATTGTGTAATAGCATATTTTTTAAAGAACGGTATAAATAATTTCTGATTAGAAGATTTTTTACTACTTAGAGCATATTTATATACTCTAAAATTTTTATCTTTTTTTTCTAACTTAAGTAGTTTTTTGAAGTTATAATTTATGGGCTCAAAAGATACTATTGCATTTTTTTTTAAAAAATTCCTAATTGTTTTGTAAGACATACCATCATTTGCTCCAACATCTATGATTGGAGTATCTAAATTATCAAAATAATTATTCTCATTAAGAATTTTTATTATTTTAAAATCAACGTCATAAATGTATTTTGTTAAAAAACTACCTGCTAAAAATCTAGAAAATATAAAAAGATATAAATTAGATCTACAAAGTCTTTCTAGTAAATTAAGAAAAAAACCTTGCTGGGTCATTTTTTTACATTGGTGAATCTTAACTTAATTAAATATAAAAAATTAAAAAAAATATGATTAAAAAAGTTCCAAGCATTATTTTTCCATTTTGACTGTCCATGAATTCTAGTTTTAAAAACCACATTTATTTTTGTAATCTCAAAGTTGTTTTTTAGGCAAACATAGTTTGCGTATGTATCTAATACAGTCCATTTTTTAGGAATATCCGAAAAGTACTCTAGTAAATCTTTACTAAAAACTTTTGGTTGAGCATTAATTTCCTTCATCTTATAACCCAAAATTATTGACGCTAAGTTTTCGTGGAAACGGCTTACTATTCCGTCAAATCCTCTGTTGTTAGTCCTGAAACCTTTACCGAAAATTTTTTTTTTGTTTTTAACTATTTGAAAAAGTTTATAAACATCGACCAGAGGTGTTTGTAGATCGGCATGTGCCCAACCAACATATTCCCCCTTGGCTTGTTTTAAGCCTGCAGCAATTCCGCCTCCATAACCGTCGTTAGGGTGTAAATCTACTTTCTTAACTATAATATTATTATTTTTTGATTCGTTTAATTCTATGACACTGTCAATTTCTTTTTCAGTTCCATCTTTTGAACCGTTATTTACAAATATTAATTCTGCTGTAATTCCCTCAAAAGGTATATTTAAAAACTCTTGATATAATATAGAAATGTTTTTTTCTTCATTATAACATGGCAAAACTAAAGATAAATTTATAGACATATTTAAAAAAAATTAACATAGTTTACAGAAGATATAAAACGAAATTACATGAAGCAATTTTTAATAATTCCAATGGGAGGCAGGGGACAGCGCTTTCTAGATGCAGGGTATAAAGTATACAAACCTTTTTTGAAGATTAATAAAAAAAATAGAATAATTGATAATATTATAAAAAATTTTGATAAAAAAAATACAGAGATAATAATTGTTGGAAATTCAATACGTTATAAATCCTACAACTTAAAAATACCAAGAAAAAAATTACACAAAATTAATATAAAAAGTCATAAACTTGGACCTCTCTATTCAATATTTTTAGCTTCAAAAAAAATTAAGAATATTGTTGGGGAAAATCAAATTTATATTTCCTATTCAGACATAAACTGGAATTGGAACTTTAATAGTATAAAAAAAATAGTTAAAAAAAGAAGAGCCGTTATATTTACACACAGGGATTTTCATCCACACCTAGAAGTAGATTCTAAGTCCGATTTTTGTTTTGAAAATAAGAAAAAAAATATAATCAGAATTTCTCAAAAAAAGACATTTTCTAAAGATTACAAAAAAGATTTATTAGCTACCGGATGTTATTACTTTAGTAATTATAAGATTATCGAGGATTTTTTTAATAAATCTCCTCAGTTATTTAAAAATAAAAAAAGAGAATTTTACATGGTATCCCTTATAAAAAACCTTATAAAAAATAAGATAAATGTAGGCTATAGCAATATTAAAAATTTTGTACATTTGGGTTTTCCCGATCAATACGAAGACTTTGTTTCTTGGAGGAAGATAATTTTAGAAAATTTTAGAAAAAGCTTAAAGTTCAATAATCCAAATATAATGTTGATGGCGGGTCAAGGAAAACGTGTAAAAGATTTAAATGTTTCCAAGCCTTTTTTAAACATCAATGGCTTTCAAAGCTTTAAATATATTTTCCAAAAATTTGGATCGAAAAAAAACACACTAATAACCCACCGAAAGTATTATAGGAAAATCAGAACAAAAAATTTCAAAATTCACTTGATACATCAAACTAAATCTATGCTATCAACCGTTCAAAAATCTATAAATATATTCAAAAAATATAAAAAATTCTTTCTAACTTCTTGTGATTGTTACGGAGAATTTAACAAGATTCATTTCAATAAATTTATAAAAAAAAATAAACCAGATCTAGTGATATTTGGATATGATTTTTCAAATCTTCAAAAAAGTTTAGTCGATGCCCACACAACCTTAGAAATTAAAAAAAATAGATTATTTAAAATTAATGTTAAGAGAAATTCAGCAAGTAGCAAAATCGGGCACGCAGGTTTTTTCTGGATAGCTAATGACGATGTGTTTAAATTTATTGAACATTTTATAAAAGCAAACAAGCTGAACAGAGAAGTTATTATTGATGATTATTTTAAGTATCTACTTGATAGAAAAAAAATTAAGATTTCTTATTACAAACTTAACAAATATATTCATATAGGATCAGTTTTAGAATATAAAGAATTTAAATATTGGGAA
>CAYFHL010000115.1:0-4514 GCA_964342955.1 uncultured bacterium | reverse complement strand
AGGGTTGACCTGATTTTCTTAATTGAGTTCCATGAGCTTTTTCACCGAACTTATATGCATGCCAAATTGATTTTACAACTTTTTCTTCAACTTCATTATCTCTATATAAATTTGTGATTATTTCTTGAAAATCTTTTGGATACCCATTTTTATTTACAGGTAAAATTTTCTTCAAAGTTTGAATAATCATAATTATATTGGTATATCTATAGGCGGATATTCTGAATGTGTACGGTCTAAATTTTCAAAGCGTGCATATTTATCAATAAAACTTACTTCTACATTTCCAGTAGGACCATTTCTATGTTTTGATAATATAAGTTCACCCAGCCCTCTGTCCTCTTCATTTTTACTATATACATACTTTCTGTATATAAATAAAATAATATCAGCATCTTGTTCAATTGCGCCACTTTCCCTTAAGTCAGACATAATAGGACGATGATCTGTACGATTTTCTACTGCTCTAGATAATTGAGATAATGCTAATACAGGGATATCTAAATCTTTGGCTAAAGCTTTTAGAGAACGTGAAATAAATGAAATTTCTTGCTGTCTACTTTCTATCCTACTTCCAGCATGTAGTAGTTGTATATAGTCTACAACTAATAGTTCAATTTTATGTTCTGCTTTTAATTGTCTTGCTTTTGCACGTAAATCCATAATATTTAGCCCTGCTGTATCATCAATAAAAATGCTTGCCTCCGATAAAGGTCCTGCAGCTTCAGCAAGTTTTTTCCATTCATTTTTAGGAAGTTTACCAGTTCTAACTAGATGACTATCTACCTTAGCTTCTCCAGTAATTAAACGTTCAACTAATTGTGAATTTGACATCTCCAAGCTAAATATTCCAACTTTATGTCCATATTCAACAGCAGCATTCCTAGCTATATTTAAAGCTAGTGCTGTCTTACCCATAGATGGTCTACCAGCACATATAATTAAATCTGATTTTTGAAATCCAGATAATAAATCATCTAAATCATAAAATCCTGTTGGTATTCCGGTTAGTGTTCCTTTTTTTCTATTACCCCAATTATCTAAAACATTATGTAATATTGGTTCAATTGGCTCAAATCTTCCCCTTTGCGCATCTTGAGATAAATCAAATAAAGTCTGCTCAGCACTATCTAATATTTCTAATGCGTCATCATGGCTTTCATATGCCTTTTCACTCATTTTAACTGAAGTATTGATAATTGTACGAAGAGTTTCTTTCTCTTTAACAATTTTTGCATAGTACTCAACATTCTCAGCTGATGGAGCATCAGAAGACAATCCAGTTAAAAAGTATACACCACCTATTTCTTCCAGAAAACCTGACTTCTCTAGTGCATCTGTAAGACTAATATTGTCAATTTTATTATTATCTTCAAAGAGACTCAACATGCATTCAAATATTTTTGAATGCTTAGGATCATAAAAGCTATTTTTTGTTAAAATATTTATTGCCCTTGGAACAGCATCTGGATTAATTAACATACAACCAAGAACAGCTTTTTCAGCTTCTATAGATTGAGGAACTTTTCTGAGATTTTCTACTTTTGATGCCATTATTAGTTATTAATTAAGTATTTATCTCTTATCATCTGAAAATCTTCCCAAGCATTTATCTTTAAGCTTGGATTTCTAAGTAAAGCTGCAGGATGATATGTAGCAATCAAATCAATACCTTGATAAGAGTGAATTTTGTTTCGCATAGCACCTAATTGTTCATTATTATTAAGAATAGTATTTGCTGCTATTTTTCCTAATGCAACAATTAGATTTGGTTGAATTATAGATAGTTGTTCTTTTAGAAAAGGTTCACACTCCGTCACTTCTTCTGGAAGAGGATCACGATTTTTTGGAGGGCGACATTTTAAAATATTGCATATATAAACATCACTTCTTGAAAGACTAATTGCTTTTAGAATTTTATCAAGTAAATTACCAGCTCTACCTACAAAAGGTTCTCCCTTTAAATCCTCATTTTTTCCTGGAGCTTCACCAATAAAAACTATCTTCGAATTAGGATTTCCTACACCAAAAACAAATTTATTTCGAGACTCACCAAGTTTACATTTTAAACAATCTTTTATTAAATTAAAATATTTATCTAAATTAGATTTTTTAATACTCTCTGAATCTTCTAAATAAATATTTTTTCCATAAATAGTTTTATATTGCTCTAAATAGTTAATAATAGGATCGGATTCAATTGTCATTTTTCTTCTTTATCTTCTGAATCCTCATTACGCCATTCTAACTCACCATCTAATAGTTCCTGCACTGCACTAACCATTGGCTTTTCCTGATTACTTAAATCTTTTATTTCAATTTCAAGTTCCCTACTATCTTCTACTTCTTGAAATTCATCAATAGGTACAATATTTTGGTCTATTATCTGTCTTGAACGTTTTGCTGCGATTACAACATCTGTATATATATCTTCATTTTGTTTAAATAAATCTGCCATAGGTATCGCTTTTACTTTCATTTAATTTTCTCCTTAATTAATTTTTCAATTTTCAATGTTGTTTCTTTAATATTTTTATTAATAAATGAGTAATGAAATTTTTCTTTATACTCTAACTCTAATGGAAATCTTTTTATTCTTTGTTTGATTAGAGTTGGTGAGTCATTACCTCTCTTTTTCAATCTTTCTTCTAAAGTTTCAATTTTATCTTGCAGTTCTTCACCAGGTGGTTCCACAAAAATAGAGATCGTTTCATCAGGAAATTCATCCATGACAGTCATTCCACCTTTTACATCTATATCTAATACAACTAAGTGTCCATCATCAATTAAATCTTCAAGTGGTGCAATCAAAGTTCCATATTTATTTCCATGGACCCATTCCCATTCTAAAAAATCCCCAAATTTAACAAAATGTTCAAATTTCTGAACACTTAGAAAAATGTAATCTACACCATCTTTTTCATTTTCTCTAGGTGGACGTGTAGTTGCAGAAACAGAAAATTTCCATTCCTTATTTCTTTTTAGTAGCTCTTTACATATTGATGTTTTACCCGTTCCCGAAGGGGCAGATAAAACAATTAGTTTTCCTTTACTCATAAAATATTTTGCACCTGTTCTCTCATTTGTTCAATTTCATCTTTTAAATCAACCACTTTATGACTTATCTTAATATTATCAGCTTTAGATCCTATAGTATTTATTTCTCTTAACATTTCTTGCAATACAAAATTCATTTTTTTACCTTGACTTGCCTTTGAATCTAAATATTTTTTAAAAAGTTTAATATGGCTATATAATCTTATAATTTCTTCATTAATATCTTTTTTATCAACCATAATAGCAACTTCTTGACATATCCTATTCTCATCTAATTCTAGATTAGAACTAATTTCTAAAATTTTTTTCTTAAATAAAGCATAATCACTAGATTTATTTTTTATAATAATTTTTTCAATCGATTGAGATATTTTTTTAGTATTTTGTAAATTCTTGTTAATCCCTTTATAAATATTTTTACCTTCTAAATTTCTGATTTTTACTAAATCATCTAATGCTTGATTTAAAACTTTCATAAATATTTTTTTTATTTCTTCTTCAGAATTTAAATCATTAGTAATAATTAAATCCGGAAATTTGAAAATATCTGATATAGTTATGTCTAATTTATTTTCTAATTTTTTATTTAACTTATCTACTATCAATAGATATTGATCAAATAAATCATTATTAATATCTAATTTATTTGTACTATTTAAATTCTCTAAATTAGCTGATATATTTATCCTGCCCCTAATACACTTTTTCTTAACAAGCCTGTTGATCTCATCTTCATAGGCATATAAAACCTTTGGTGATCTTATAGAAACATCTAAAAATCGACTATTTACAGATCTTGCTTCAACAGCTATTGAAATAGAGCCTTTAGTATTTTCAGACCGACCAAATCCAGTCATGCTTGTTATCATGGGAACCCTCCATTCCTACGAGGAACATATAGTTTTAATTCCTAATCCCTATTCTAATACTATTTAAATAAAAAAGTCAAAGAATTTTATAAAATTATTTAGTTAAATAATTTTTTAAATATTTGGGGTCAAAACTTAACTCAAATTGGTGTGTTGGAGGAAAAATATTATTAGTTTTAGATATCATTAGTGCATAATCAATTTCTATTATATCTAATGAAAAACCAAAGCCTGCAGTAATAATATTGCTAAATGAAGTGCCTACTCTTATGTTAACTTTTTCTAATGAAATATATTCTATTCCAATTTTGTAAAAATCTAGTATACTACTGAATCGATTATTTGTAGAAGTAATATTAGTTTCCATACCATAACATATTTTATTAGATTTATAATGTACACCTAAAATTAAATTGGGATAAATAAATTCTAAGTTTTTTGTACTCCAATATTTAATATTTAAGAAGTTCTCAATCCAAGTATGAAAAATCAATCGTTCTGATATATTAAAAAAAGTTCCAGTATCGAACAACATTCCTAAACCATAATACTGTTCTATTAATGAAAAATTAGTTTTTAAACGAATTC
>CAYFHL010000114.1:0-4529 GCA_964342955.1 uncultured bacterium | reverse complement strand
TATAAAAAATTAAAAACCATATTTTATTTGAATCTTTGATTTAAAAGTTGACTTATTTTTAGATACATCTAAATTATCTGAACTACTTGAATAATCCATATTTAATCCAACAGAAAAATCTTTATTTACTTTATATTGGACACCAAATTTTATTGCAACTTTATTATTATCAATTTCTACATTATCCTCGAATTGTTCACCTTGGCTCCATTCACCATCACCATATGATTCATCCCAATTCTCATCATTTTGACAATATTGTACACCTAAGCTATCTTGACCACAGTCAAAAAATTGCTCACCTGAATCATAATAGCCATTTCTATCCTTTTTTCCAATAACAAAATTAATACCTAATGAGGTATTTATTGCACCCTCCTTAAATTTATACCCTAATTTTGTACTTAACACTGAAAAAACTGTATTAGATTGTTTAATATCTCCAGGAATATTACTAGATATTCCTGCGCCCAAATTAATTGATAATGGTGAATCAAATGTTAAAGCCACCGCCCCAGTATATGCATTCGTCATAAAATCTAAATTAACTGTATCTGAACCAATATCATGATAATTCATAATCATAATATTGCCATTAAGCCCAATATTTGTCGATTTATATTTAAATTTATATGTGGGGGCAAATGTATGTGTGATAGTATTATTATTGGTAGATGTGTCTAGTTTGGTAGTATCCATAATATTGGGTTCTGTTGCCATTCTAGACATGTTTCTTATTGAGTAATTTACTGCAGGGAATGAACTTATATTTAATCCAGCAGAGCCAGAAATTGTATTTGAGTATGTCGTAGAGCCATCTGTAATCCTCAAAGATGGTATAATATTATTGTTTTCTATATCATAACCTCCTGATATAGATAATTGATTTTTAAATAATTTCATTCTACCAGAAGTCTTTAAACTCTGCAAATCAGTCTGAACAGAAGAGTTCCCTAAAGAAAAATAATTAGGAGCCATATGTTTATATTCAGACTTAAAATCTAACTCGGTTATTTTTAATGGTATCGGTGTTCTAAATTCTAAACGGTAAGTACCTCTATCAAGTAAAAGGGCTATTGGATCTAAATTCCCATTGATAATATCTGCAAATTCTGGTGCTGTTAAGCCAGAAATCCCTTGTCCTTCTCCTACATTTGCAATATCATCTGTTATTTTAAAACCTAATATTTCTGAATAGTAATTAAGTTTATCTTGAGATTCTAATACCTTCTGCCATGCATCTGGATCAGTATATGAAAGCCCATAAATAATTTGAGGTGAACTTATGATAATACCATCATCATTAATATCAACACACTCATTTAAATAGCAATAATCAACGTTTGACCAATCAGTATAACTATACAAATTATTTTCAGATGGATCTTTGCCAGCCATACTAAGTAAAATATTATGATTTGGCTTATCTTGGTCCATTGCAATTGATGCACCATATTCTCCACTTAAAATAGTTTTATCACTATTAAGATGTAACATGAAATCAGTTCCAATAACTAAATTACCCATAAAAGTATACTTATCTCTAAAACTTTGGAATTGAAATAAATTATCATCAAACTGGTCGAATGACTGAAATCCAGAAACTCCTAATTTAAATAAATTAAATAAATCAATAGATGTTCTTGCTCCAGTTAATTTTCTAATTGGTGTACCCTTGTTATAAATAATAGAATATCCACATTCATTAATACATTCACCTTCAGTAAAATGCAATTTTTCACCTTGATCATCAGAGCCAGTTAACATATTAATTGAAGAATATATTAATACTTCCTCACATTGATTACCATTCCATATCCAATAATATCCACCTCCAATACCCAATAATCCTTCTATTGGAGCCATACCATATTCAGCAGGTTCAACAGGAGTACAGCTATCATTAGATACAATCCCAAAGTCTGTTTCTTGCTCTATTTCCCATGGAGAATTTGTATTATTAGATGTATCTGGTTCTGCAAAATAAGTGCGCTGTTTGGCAACCCATATAAATCCATTATAAAACACTGTGTCACCTTGGTTATACTCATTATTTGGATCCCATAAATCTAAAGATGAACTACTGCTGTTAAGCCAATGTTTAGATTCTCCCGTTACAAATAAAGTTTCCCACCAACCTAGTTTTAATGATGAATATAAACCTCTTACTCGAGTACCCTTTAGAGTAAGCTCAGAAAATTCAGGTGAATTATCTCCATAATTAATATTTAATTTTGAGGACTTTAAATTAAATTTTAATCGATTTACGGGTTGCCTAGTTTTTAACTCATTTCTTGCATTTGCATCATAGATATGAGTATTTGCTGATGCTGAAAATCCAAATTTATAATTACCTAAAGCAAACTTAAATTTTGTATTAAATTTATGAGTATCAACAGGTCTATTCGGAGTTTGGTCATAATCAATATTCCATCCACTATCACCTTTAAATTTATATTTTTCTCTCCAATCTACTTTTTTTTCATCAGCATCAACGACTTCTTCTTTAACGTTAAATGCATAATCTTGGATCATTAATTCACCTGTAGCATCAACAACTTGAAATCTGATAAAATGATATCCTGGGTCGAAAATTTTTGTAGGTATATACGTCAACATATCTGATGATAAAAAAACATTATTAGTTTGATCAACATCATCAACATAGAACTTAACATCCTGAGGAATTATTGTTTTTTCCGGATCATAAATTGATAACACAATAATTGGCACTCCTTCATCTGGCTCAACTTCTAATTGCGGACTAATTAAATCTACTTCAATATAAAATGGCATAGTTGATTCTAGAATCCTTTCTTCTTCTAGATCATCAGTCTTAATAGAAAGACTTTTTTGCCTTTTCTTATCTTTTTTTTGAATTGTCGCAAAGACAGGTAATACCATAGGCAAGTCTTCACCACCTTCTGGCCAAGTTGATTGATTATTATAAATATCTTTAGACCAAAAATAATATTGAAGTGAACCTGGCTCTACTTCATCAAATGGTATTTCTACTTTATATAATACCGGTTGGTCTGCAACTACCATCTCTATTGAAGAAAAATTATCTTTGCCTGAAAATCTGTAAAATAATTTAACTAATTCAATTTCAGATCGATCAGTAACTATTACCTCAATTTCAATTGGTGCACCAGAATAGAAGTCTTGAATTGGCTCAATATATACGTAATTAGGAGCTAGTCCATCATCTTGACTCCAGATCAAATTCAATAAAAATATATGAAATAAAAAAATAATGTTATTATAAATTAATTATATTTAAAATTAGTTAATCTCTTGGTCGTATAACCATTTTAACTGTAACAGTTCCATCACCATTATCTATAGTTTCTAACCCATCTATTTGTAATTCACCTGTATCAAGTTTTTGCAATACATCTTCCACATTACCAGAGCCTGATTTTAGCTTTGATGATTTTAATGATTTCCCTTCCAGTGCTTTTGCTAAATCAGCATTTCCAGTTTTACTAGCAATATCAGCCAATTTATTATTCATTTGTTTCTTTTGTGCTGTTGATTGATAGTATTCAACTTCTAACTTTTTTGATTCAGCTCCTTCGCTTCCAACAATAAAACCATGTTTCCCTTGTTTTCCTGATCTTACTTGTCCAAAACCTTTGCCAGCAGTTATATTAATAGTGGCTGAGCTAGACCAACTAGAACCTGTTGAAGATACCTCCAAATCATTGGATTCAGATGAAATCACAACTTCTCCTTTAAAATTTTTATTTAATTTTCTTGTTTTGGGATTAACAACTTCAATATTGATCTTAATTACAGTATTTACAGCTTGTTTACCTTTTTTATCAGGTTTTAATTGAAACCCAATTTCTGGATCAGTTTTTTTCTGCCAAGCAGGTTTTTGATCTTCCGAAATTTTCTTTGCCTCATCTGGTTTTTCATCTGCAGTAGCCTTAGAAGAAGTCATTGCTCCAGCTAATATTTGGCCCAATTCATTTGCAAATTCAACTTCACCAGAAATGACAGTCAGAGTTGTTGATGCATCTTCAATATCATAATTCAAATCAAATTCTGTACCTTTAACTGAAGCTACTGCAGTTGGAGTTGTAATTGTAAATTCTCCAGCACTTCCTTGATCTGCAACATTAGACCATGCTGTGCCCTTAGCTAAATCTAAATTAGTTCTTAGTTCTTTTGCTGTCATCCTATAACTTGTAACTCTTATTTCAGTCTCCTGATGAATTTTTATATTGGATCCATCTAGAAATACTATTGCTATAAAAACACCGGTTTTTGTTTTTAACCAATCTCCACTATTTAACATTTGGCCTTTGTAAGCAGGAATATATTTTCTAGTACCAATAGGTTTGACTAGTACATTACCTTTAAGACTTGAAATAGCAGCTACTACTTTACCTTGTGAAAAAGAGAAAGTAATAATATTAAGCAATATTAAAAATTTGATAAATAATATCTTCATTATTTAGCCATCATCTTCATAATCAAATTCTAATTCAATAACTCCTGAAGGAGTCGTAAATGGACCT
>CAYFHL010000113.1:0-4579 GCA_964342955.1 uncultured bacterium | reverse complement strand
TTAATTTTATTATTGTCTGCAAAAAATTTCCTATTAGTTGACCGCATATCATTTGGGGTATATCTTCGTTAGCCCAAGTAAATTGTTCTATTTCTGAAGTGGTTTTAGAATCGCTTTGAGTGTGTTGTAAACAATAATCATATAGTATATCTTTTTTTAAATTATTCAGAGACATTACTATTTTTTAGTTTTCCCTCATTATGAATTTTAATAAGTTGGTCAAACCCTCCTATAGGTTTATCATTTATAACAATTTGAGGAACTGTAAATCCTCCTGTTAATTGAGAAAGTTTTTCTCGTGAAATATTGTTTTCCTCTATATCAATTTCTTGATATGATAAATTTAAATCATCCAATAATTTTTTTGCTAATTTACAAGGACCACACCAATTAGTAGAATATATTTTTATCATTTTAACCCTTTATTTTGATTTAGTAATTTATTACATAGGCATTTAGTATAAAAATTAACTCTAATAATATTTTAGGAGAATTATTTTGTTAAAAGTTGGCTCTAAAGCTCCAAATTTTACTTTACCTGATGAAAATGGCAATCTCGTTTCATTAAAGAATTATTTGGGCAAAAAAGTAGTATTATGGTTTTACCCTAAGGCAAATACGCCTGGCTGAATTATTGAAGGCAATGGATTCCGTGATGAATTCCAAAAATTTTTAGATAAAAATATACAAATACTTGGTTGTTCTGCAGATTCAGTTAACAAACAAAAAAAGTTTTGCGATAAACGTGGATTTCAATACCCTCTTCTTAGTGATGAAAATCACGAAATGCTTAAAAAATATGGTGTATGGGGGAAAAAAAAGTTTATGGGGCGCGAATATATGGGAATTTCAAGAATTACATATGTAATAGATGAAAAGGGACTTATAGAAAAAATATATGATAAGGTTTCTGTTAAATCTCATGCACAAAATATTTTAAAAAATATAGATTAAACATCGGTTCTTTTTAAACCCTAAATATTTAATTATTTTAGGGTTTTTGTCTTTCCTAGGTATTTATTTAACAGCAAGTGAAAATGGTGTACACCTTTTTCATAATTAGGTGAGTAGCGTCCTGAAGTATAAAATCTAGATTGAATACCTTTTTGCACATTTAAAACTACTTGTTGATCTTCCATTTCAATTTGCTCTAAAGATGCGCTACCTTGATCTGGCTGTTCATAATTATTTAAGGGAAATGAAAGAAATCTAATGCATGTTTTATTTAAAGACACCGGCTCTATAATATTAATAGACATTCCCCATGAATAAAAGTTCAGCATGCAATTAGGAAATATCCAATAATATAGAGCATATATATTTTTATCATTATCTTGATTTTGTAAAACATTATTATTTGTCTCGCCTTCTGCAATTTGAAGAACAGCATTATCTAATAAGACCGTTTTGTATGTATTAATATTAATTTCCTTAGCAAGGCCTTTGTGAACAAAAGGCACGTGTAATCCTTCTAAATAATTTTCACAATATAGTGCCCAATGTGCATCTAAATTCCAAAACTTAGATGCATTTTTATCATAATTTAATTGGTCATATGGAAAATTGGGGAGTCTGTTCTTTATATCTTCTAGAACAGATGTAATATTTATTTTACCCGTTAATGAAACAAATATAAAATCATTCCAAGTTATTGTTGGGAGTGATAGCAAATTATCTTCTTCTGTAGGAAAATTTTTTGTCTTCTTGAAGCCTGGCATAGATTTAAAATTTCCATCAAAGCTAAATTGTCTCCCATGATAATTACATCTTAGTATATTATTATTACACGGCTCTGTTGCTAGTAAATGTGCTCGGTGAGTACATACATTTGTAAAACACAAAATGCTTGATTTTTCGGCAAGCAACACTAATGGTTCATCAATAAAATTTTCTAAAAACGTAAATGGATATATATTATTTTTTTTTAGCTGATTTAGAGTTATAACAAATTGCCAAGAATCTGCAAAAAGAACTTCTTTACAAAAATTAAAATACTCTTTCTCTAAGTAAAATTTTGATGGAAGTGTTTTCGATTTTTTAATATCCGAATTTATATTGAACGACGCCATTTAAACAAAATTATACTTAAGCTTCTATTAGTTTTTTTTGAATTATTTGCAGTGCATCTTTTTGGAATATGCGTTCTTGTTGCATTGTATCTCTATCGCGCAGGGTTACGGTCTGATCTTCTTTAGTTTGACCGTCAATAGTAATGCAATATGGTGTTCCTGCCTCATCATGCCTTCTATATCTTTTGCCTATTGAGTGTTGTTCATCATATTTTGCATTGATACCTCTTTGAAAAAAATCGGATACAATATTCCGAGCTATTTCTGGTAAACCTTCTTTTTTTACTAATGGCAGTACGGCTACTTTAATTGGGGCAAGTTTAGGATGAAATTTCATTACAACTCGTGTACTTTCTTTTTCATCTCCATTTGGAACAGTTTCTTCATGATAGGCATCTAATAAATACACAAGCAATCCTCTTGTTGCACCTGCTGCTGGTTCTATAACATATGGAGTATATCTCCAACCATTTTTTCCTGATTCAGGATCCTGCTTTTGTTGATCAAAATAACTTAATTTTGACCCTGAATGTTCTGCATGTTTTTTTAAATCATAATCAGTTCGACTAGCTACACCCTCTAGCTCATCAAATCCCCAAGGATATTTATATTCAATATCGTAGCAAGCATCTGCATAGTGAGCTAATTCATCTTTTTCATGAGATCTATATTGAAAATTTTCTGGATGGTTTGCAAAAGTTTTCCACCAATTCATTCTATGGTCTCTCCAAAATTCTAACCATTTTTTTTGGGTTCCAGGTTCAACAAAATATTCCATTTCCATTTGTTCAAATTCACAAGATCTAAAAATAAAATGTTCAACAGTAATTTCATTTCTAAAACTTTTTCCCATTTGTGCAATACCAAATGGTATTTTCATACTCATAGATTGTTGACAATTTTGGAATTGGACAAACATTGCTTGGGCAGTTTCTGGTCGTAGATATACTGCTGATTTTTTTATTATTTGTTCTATTCCTTCACGAACATTTTTTCCCTCTGAGTCTTTGTTTTTTTCTATATAAGTTGCAATCTCGCCTAAAACATCAACAGGACCAATTTGACTTCTAAACATTAAATTAAATTGACGTTCATCGCTTAAAAAAGGACTTCCAAAGGTTGGGGAAACATAGCCTCTGTATAAAAATTCTTTTTCGGGCTTATCATTCCCCTCATGAAAAAAACCAAAGGTCTTATCATTAATTACTTTTAAACCTTCTAATACTTTTCCATTCCTTCTAAGTTCAATGTGAAATTGTTTCTGAATCATTTCTAAAAATAGTTTTGCTTGCCCTTTATCTGAACAAACAATATCCAAGACATCTCCAGCTTTAGGTTTCGGCGCTTTATCTGCCCTGAAACGTTCTTTGCTAATTAAACAATCTACTAATGGATCTGCAAAGCCAGATAAATGTCCTGAAGCATGCCATACTTTGGGATGCATAATTATGGAAGCATCAATTCCAATCACATCCTCTCTTTCATGCACCATCGTTTTCCACCATTCATTCATAATATTTCGTTTTAATTCAACGCCTAATGGTCCATAGTCATATGCAGATTTTAATCCCCCATAGATCTCACTACTTTGAAAAATAAATCCTCTTTGTTTACATAAAGAGATAACTTTATCCATTTTAGATAATTCTTTTTTATCAGACATATTAATTGATTAATTCCTTAAAAATATAATTTATGATCTTTTATAAAATCTTTTTTTTGTCGGGCCTTTGGCTTTTTTATTAGCTATAAGTTTTAGAGCTTCTTCTAATGTAATATCATCCACTGTTTTAGTTTTTGGTATCGTAACATTTATTTTTCCATTGGTTACATATTTACCATATCTACCATCTTTGATTTCAATAGTTGTATTGCTTTCTGGATCTAAGCCGAGCTCTTTAATGACCCTAGGTCCAGATTTGCTGTTTTTTGTAGATAATATTTCGATAGCTCTTTCTAGGTTTAAATTTAAAATATTATCTGGATCTACTACGCTTGCAGTATTCTTCCCGCACCTAATATAGGGGCCATATCTACCAATATCAGCAGTGATCATTTGTTCTTGTTTTGGGTGGACTCCAATTTCGGTCGGTAAATTAATGATAGAAATAGCTAAATTAGGAGTAATCTCATTCATCTCCATATTAGGCAATAATGATTTAATTTTATCATTACATTGTAAATAGGGTCCAAAGCGACCATCTTTTATAATAATTGGATCACCTGAATCAGGATGGTCACAGATTGGAGTCGGTTCAGCTGTTTTTTTAGATAAACTTTCTTGTGCTAATTGAAAATTCATTTCACTTGGAATAAATTCATCAGGAACATTGGTGTTTGCATCGCCTCCCTGTAAATAAATTCCATATCTTCCAATTTTTAAATCGATTTTTTTATTTTTTTCATTGGATAGTTCCATGATTGTTCGTGATTTATCTTTATCAAATTCACTATCTAGTAACGTCTTTAATCCAATAGTCCCATTTTTACCAAAATAAAATAAATGTAAA
>CAYFHL010000112.1:0-4682 GCA_964342955.1 uncultured bacterium | reverse complement strand
TAGGGGTCTATTAGCTTTTGTGCATACTTAATACTAACTGTCATGAACCCCCAAGTTATAGCACAAATAATAAAATAGATATTGTTAGCGTTATAAATATTATTGAGCCCTTCTTTATGTAGATTCATAATAATAACACCACCAACAACTCCCAAAAATATTCCTAAAATTTCCTTGAGCAATATTTTCTTATTAATTAATATCATAATAATCATTGTAAATAAAGGATTTAGAGTTGTAACTAGGACTCCACCTTGTCCTGCTAAACCAAAATTTGTTCCTTTAAAAAATGCTATATTATAAAAGAAGAACAGAAGGCTTGGAATAATAATATATTTTATGTGGTGAGCTTTTGGTAATGGAATTTTTTTTATTATTATAAATGGTATAAGTGTAATAAAGCCTAGTAAGAATCGGAAAAATATTAGATTATAAAAGTGTAAATATTCTCCAACAATTTTTGCATTTGTCCAAGCTATTGCCCATGAAATCATAGCCAAAGACATCCAAAAGTAGATCTGTGAGTAGTTAGTACTTTTCTCTTTTTTCAATTTTCAAAAGATTAATAGCCATAAAGAATAAGTATAACACAATAAAATAAAGGATAAATACAGGTTGTATGTATAATATATAGTCTGGTGAGGGGTGATGCGCTATTATATTTAGAAAATAATTATCTACTTTTGGCAATTCATTTACATAAAAATAATTTGCGGATATGCCATCAGAATTTGTTCCTAATAATTTATTTAATAATAGCGCAAAAGGTGCAATAATATTAATGAACAAATAAGTATAAACAACGCCCATGAACGTTAGCGTATAATTATACATAATTATAAGCCATATAAGATTTAATATAATTAGTGAATGTTGTAATTGTATACATATAACGCCAATCATATTATTAATATAGTCAAAATCTGGAGTAATAATTCCTTGTAATGCGCCTGAAAAACCTAAAAGGAATGCACAGTCAAATAAAAATTGAGTAAATTTTGTTTTTTCAAATTTAATTTTTTTAGAAAGGACAATACAAATTAATGAAAAATAGAAGCTTATTTGACAAAATTGTAAAAAAGGTAAATCTCTCTGAACAGAAAATGTATAATTTAAATCTAGATATAATCGATTAATGTAGTCTAATGCTTCTTGAATTAAACAAATAATAATTATCCAATTTGAAGTAAAGAGGATATTTTTATGATTTCTTAATTGATATCCTTTAAAGCCAATCAATATCCAAAGTAATAGCATAATAATAGAGACCAAATTATGATAATAAAATTTTTGACTTAAGTTTAGTTCTTCAAACATATTTATAATTTATTAAATAATTAGTTTTAGATTATCTTACATATATTTCAATTGCTTTAGATTGCATCTGAACTTTAATAGGAGTTTGACCTAATACTTCTCCATCAATATTTAAAACATCATTATTATCAGGAAAGAGTGAAAAATTTTCACTTTGGAAATATAAAACTTCTGGTTCTTCTATATGTGTGCCGTTAAAAAGTTTGGGAAGTATTTTGAATAGCCTGATTTTACTAACATCAGATTTAACAACAATTATATCAATTAATCCATCGTTTAATTTAGATTTAGGTGCCATTTTCATACCTTTACCAACGTGTACTGTATTACAAGCAATAACAAATTTAAATTTATCCCGAATAACTTTATTACCAATTGTTAGCTTTGCATATCTATTTTTATTGCTTAAAACTTCAAGAAAACTTAAAATAGTGTATCGACTTGGTCCTATCCACCTATATTTTTCAGCTTTAATACCAACATCAGTAACAAGTCCCCAGCCAATCATATTAACTGCATATTTTATTACGTGATTAACATTTATTTTAGCAACATCCATAGATTTGTATTTGCCATTTATAATTGATTCTGTAGCAATGATAGGATCCGTTAAATTTAAATCATGCATATAAGAGTTACCTGAACCACCCGGAATCATACCAATTGGAATTTTTTGTTTATCGGATCTGTTTAACATCCCATTAACTAACTCATGTAAAGAACCATCGCCTCCAATAGCTAAAAATGCATCAAAATTATTTAAGTCTATTGAATTAGCTATATCTTGTATATGTCCTGCATAAGTTGTTTCAATAATAAACAATTCAGCATTAGCCGAATCAAAGATAGGTTTTATATCTTTTAATAGTTGAGGGCCTAATTTTTTTCCACCATGAGGATTTACAGTAATTATATATTTCATGCTAAAAATGATTATTTTTTATTGTTTTTAATTTCATTGTCATTTCTCCAAGATTTGTTTTTTGAACGATAATTACGGGTAATTTAAATTGATCTAATGTAAACCAAAACTCCATTTCGCCATCATTTTTTAATAGTGGTTTATCTGTGTTTGATCTAGGTACAATTTTTATACATTCAATTTTACCTAAAAATTCAACATCAATTAATTTTTTATCTACAACATCAAATAGCAGCTCTCTTACTTTTCCATTTTCATAACATATTAAAGAATCGTTAGTTATTAAATCTAAATTTTTTTTTCTTATATAGTATATAATTGAAATGGGGTCATAAACTTTATTAGAAATATTAATTTTAGATCCATTGTATACTGCTAAACTATCACCTAAAATTAATGTATTACTATGTTTTTTATATTTCCCTTGGTGTGTCTTTTTTATTATTTTTTTTAATGAAAGATCATCTATATCTAACCAAGCATCTATTTCATCTCTTACGATATAAAAATTATCTATAAATGAGTTAGTTTTGATAAGAGATTTTAAATGCATAACAGATGATCCATTTAGTGTATCAGAATAGAAATTAATTTGTGCTTCACCAGCAGGTATATTTCTAAAGCTAATTGAGTAGTTTAGTGTTTCATTAATTAGTTTAAAGTCTTTGGAAAGTAAATTGCTAATTAATAAAGTAATAAAAAGTAAATTTGAATTATAGATTATTAAATATTTCATATACGATTTTTTCTGATGCACCAGTTCGATCTTTTACGAAGTTGATTGTTTTATCTTTTATAATATTTAATTTTTTCTTATCATCTAATAATTTAAAAAAATGTTTTAAATCTAGATCATTTTTTACCAAATAAGAAATATTATTTTTATAAAGAGAGACTGCTTCATCTAAAATAGAATAATTAGGTCCATAGCTAATTGCATTACCATAAATAGCAGGTTCAATAACAGAATGAACTCCATTTGAAAATCCACCTCCAATATAAGAAATTTTTGAATAATTGTATAAGTCCGCTAATTTCCCTATTACATTTACAATAAGAGTATTACTCGCAATATTTTGAAGATTATCAGTATATAAAGATGGATTGAAATTATATTTTTTTAACATCTTTAAAAGATAGGTTATCTCGATTCTGTTATTTTCATGTGGGACAAAAATTAGTTTGTGATTCTTTTTTATTAATGTTTTATTTCCTTCATTATAATATGAATTAATTGCTTTAAAAATTATGTTATAATCTGAGGGGAGTATACTTCCAAAAATAATTATATTTGAATTATTAAAACTACTTGGGAGCTGTGTTTTTTGATTATTTAATTTTCTATTTAGTACTTGATCAAAACGACTATCACCAGTAATAGTAATGTTTTTTATATCAAAAAAGTCCTTAAAATTTTCCTTAATTCTATTAGAACCAGTCATTATTTTATCAAATTTAGAAAAAATATATTTATTGAATCTAATAAAAAACCAATATTTTCTTATGGAGTCATTATATAAATTTGCATTAATCAAAATATTTTTTATTCCCATATTATTAGAAATTGTAAGAAGATTAGGCCAAATATCATGCCTTGTTGTAATATGATAGGAGGGGCTAACCAATTTATAGAAATTTTTAATAGACCAAGGAAAGTCAAAAGGCAAATAAACGACATGTTCTGCTAGTGGATTATCTTTTTCTAATTCATAAATTGTAGGTGAAAAGAATGAGAGAATAATAAAATATTTATTACGATTAATTATTTTTAAGATAGGTACTAGCTGCTCATATTCACCAGATGATGCAGCATGAAATAGAATTACAGTTTTCCCTTTAGCATTATTTTTGATTTTATAATTTGCTAATATCCATGTAGATTTCTGATTATATAGGTGTTTCCGAATTTTAGGAAAAAAGGGAGAAATAAAAATTAATAAAATCCATATTAATGGACTTAAAAAAAAATAGAATAAGTAGGTGAACATTAAACTATTTATATTTTAAAATTAAATCTGCAAATTCTCTGAAGGCACCTCTTCCTCCAGATGTTTTAGTTATATAGTCAGGTTTGAATTGATTTAAAATAGGACTATTAGGTACCATACAAGAAAAACCAACTGTTGATAAAACTTCCAAATCATTTATATCATCTCCTATGTATGCAACTTCGTTCAAGCTCAAATTATATTTGTGCAATAAATAGTTTAATCGTTTTTGTTTCTCACGCTCATTTATATAGACTTCTTTGATATTTAATTTTTTTGCCCTAGCGAGAACATGTTTCGATTTTTCACCTGTTAAAATAACTATTATCAGATTTTCATTTTTTAATAATTCTACTGCCATACCATCATACGTAGAAAATGATTTTATATATTCGCCTGTTTCTTTATAGTGCATTGTTCCATCAGTCCAAACACCATCAATATCAGTAGCAACC
>CAYFHL010000111.1:0-4707 GCA_964342955.1 uncultured bacterium | reverse complement strand
CTTCATCTAATTTAGATTTTTCTTTAAAATAAGAAATCCTATTACCTTGTAATTTTATAGCCCCAAATCTAGCAGGCGGCCTTACCGCTGTTAGAGTTACCATTTTTTTATTCTTTTTATGAAATTTAACAAGTTTTTTTATGTTAACGTTTGACAAACCATCTCCATAGGTCATTAGAAAAGTTTCGTCACCAAGATATTTTTTTAATCTTTTCAATCTTCCTCCTGTCATTGTATTTTTTCCAGTATTGATGAGATTAATATTCCACTTAAAAGAATTTTTCATAAAAAAATTTTTTATAACATGACCTTTGTAACCCAGTGCAATATAAAAATCTTTAAAACCATAATTGGCATAACTTTTCATTATATGATAGATCAAAGGTTTGCCTTTAACTTTGATCATTGGTTTTGGGATAGTATTTGTATACTCGGACAACCTAGTGCCATATCCGCCAGCTAAAATAACAACTTTCATATTTTCAAATTTAGTTTTTTCATTAATATAGTTTTAAAATTTCTAATTTGCTTGTGAGAAATTGAATTTTTTTTATAATAATTTCTATACCATATGGCTGTCATTTTCATAGTTTCTTCGAGACTTAAAACTGTATTCCATTTAAGTTTCCTTTTGGCTTTATTGCTGTTTAATTTTAGGAGTCCAGATTCCTTATGTTTTTTTAAATTACCATACTTAATTTTCCATTTTACTGTTGGCCAATATTTTTTAATCACTTTTAAACATTCAATAACTTTGTAATTTTTCTTAGTATTTGGGCCAAAATTAAAGGCTTCCCCATTAACTTTTTTATCAGTATTTAACCTCACTGCTAAAATTATATATCCCCATACAGCCTCAAGAACATGCTGCCAAGGTCTTGTTGAGTTGGGGTTTCTAATTTGAACGCTCTTACCCTTTGACCAAGCCCTTATACAATCTGGAATAAGTCTGTCTTTAGACCAATCACCCCCTCCTACAACATTTCCTGCTCTAGCTACTGCTATTAAAATATTTTTCTTATTCTTAAAGTAAGAATTAAAATAGGATTGTATAGCTATGTCTGCTGAAGATTTAGAGGCACTATATGGATCAACTCCAAATAAAACATCGGTCTCTTTATATCCTTCTTTTTTTTCAACATTCTTGTAGGATTTATCGCTTGTAATTAAAATAACGGTTATCTTTCTATTATAATTTTTTAGCGAATCTAATAAATTGACTGTCCCAATCAAATTGGTTCTCCATGTTTCTAAAGGGTTAGAGTAAGATTTTTGAACAAGGGATTGAGCGGCTAAATGGAAGATATAATCAGGCTTGAATTTAAATATAGTTTTCTCTAGTTTTTTTTTGTTAGAAATATCAAAATTTTTTGATTTTATTTTGTTTTTTAATAAAGAGGCTTTAAAATGAGAAGGCTCCGTTGGAATACCGTTAGAAATTCCTAAAATTTTTGCACCCATATCATATAAACATAAAGACAGCCAAGAACCTTTGAAACCTGTATGTCCAGTTATTAAAATTTTTTTTCTTTTAAAATAATTTGAAACTCTTTTCATCTTTATTATAAAAACAATTTAACGTTTTTAGTATTAGTTCTGGTATATAACAATTCTTTTAAATTATTCGATTTTTTTCTTATTTTTTTAAAGTAGGATTTGTTCATTTTATCGAGCAATTCCTTTTCTCCATTAATTAATTCATACATTGATTTAGATACAGGAATATTTTTTAAAAGTAAAACATCGCTTGGATCGATAAATAAGTAAAATAGTTTACATCCATAAACTAAAGATTCTAAAACAATGCCTGTGGGACCAGAGGATATGAGAATTTGAGTTTTTTCTAAAACTTTTTTAATATTTTCGTTTGATACTTTTAATTGCCCTGTAAAAATATCATTTTTTATATCTATTATTTTTTCTATCGGTAAAATTGGGTGTGGCTTAAGTATAACTTTCAATTTTTTGTTTTTTTTTAGGGCATAAATTGTCCAGTCCAATAATTTCTTATCTAATGAGTAAATGCCTGACAAAGCTAAAACATACTTATAATTGTGATTTATTTTTGTTTTTTTAAAAATGTCTTGTTTCTCTATTGATGGCCCAACAATAACTTTTAGGTTTTTATAAAACTCTTGTCTTGGCTTTCTGAAATATTTGCTAGTTACTATAATTTTATTAGGAATTACTTTTGCCCTTTCTTCATAAAATGTAGGTGTCTGATGTGGTTGTTGAGGATAATACAAATTTCCTTGATATCCCAAAATTTCCGCCTTCGGAAAAAAAGTTCTAAATCCTAAATTCCAAGCTCTATCAACTGATTGATTTTCAAATCTATTAATTGATTTTTTTATATTTAAATTTTCCTTTTTAAGTTTTTTTATAAAAAGAAAATTGAGTTTTGAGATTAATTCTGAATAAAAGTCTTTTTTTGAATTTAATTCTTGTTTTAAAATTGGGGAACAGTCAATTCTGTCATATTTTTTAAAATTTTCATTAAAGCTTTTTTTAAATAGAATTTCAAATAAAGATTGGGTTATATCGCTTAATGATAAATAATTTTCTTTAAATATATAATTCTTCTTAGAAAAAACTCTTATCTTTTCGAAAGTGTTTAATAAATTTCTATTTATAATAAATGTTGGAACAAAAAATATGTTCTTTGAATATTTTCTCATTATAAATTTTTGCAGATTTGGATAGATTACATCATCATTGCCCTGCCTGTGATCTATAAAAGTATCAATTAGTGTAACTTTATCTAAGTGATTAATCTCTTTTTTTTTTGTTAAAAAATTGACCAAAGAATATATAAAAAAAATATAAATTATATTTTTTATAAGAAAAAATAAACCTCTGTGATTTTTTTTTTTGTCAATTTCAATTTTTCTAATTTTTTTTGGAGATACATTCCTATAAATTGTATTTCTAAATTCTTTTGTGTCAACTTTCAGAATAAGATTTTCATCTTTGCTTTTTATTTCATGAAGAATTTTTAAAATTATAATATTTTTGAAAAGATTGCTTTTATTTGGATCTCTACTTGATGGCAACTTAATCCACCAGCTGAGCTGTTTATTATATTTATAAGAAATTTTACCTAGCCAATTTACAAATCTTTTTCTGTTTCTTAGGCTTAGATTGAAAAATTTTTTTCTAATTTTATTAGGATAATCAATAGGATCTAGAGTTGTATCCCAGTACAAGATTTTTTTTTTCATTAATTTAGAAAATAAAACTTTACTTTATTGTTTATATTTTTCTTGCCAAATTTTGGCATGTGACTTTCCTAAAAGGGTTCCCTCTGCATTGCAGGTATTACATGGGCTTAGGTTTCTTTTTCCTTTAAGCAATTCTTTTCTATATTTACTTAAAATTTTGCCAGTCCAAATATTTATTATGCTGTCCTGCATCATATTACCCATGGTTATTCTTCTCTGCCAGTCTTGCGGACACAAGAAGATGTCTCCGTTCCAATCAATTAGAAACTGATATGAAGGATAATAACATTTTGTATATGTAGAATTGCTTACTTGATTGCCTACTTTTATTGTTCCAGTTCTATTTGTCAATTTGACACCAAAGTTATCATTTTTACTGTACCATCTATCTCTTAGAATTATTAAATCTGATGGAACTTTAGAGTTTTGAATTATTTTTTTAAACTTTTCTATTTGTTCTGGCCCATCATACATGCTTACTAAAACTCTGCTTACATTTGCTGAATATAAGTTTTTAAGAGTTTTGCTAGTTAACACATCTCCATTTGTAACAATTTCAACAGCTGCTGCTTCTGACAATTTGTTGATTATATATAAAATATCTTTGTGTAACAGAGGTTCACCGTAACCACATAATGTTACAGCACCTCTATACTTAATTTTTTTTAATTCCATAGCTAATTTATCAATTAATGATCTGCTCATTTTTTGATAAGTATCGGGAGCCACAGATGGATCAGATTTTGGACAAAAAGAACATGATCTATTACAAACATCTATTAAACTTAATTCTATCCAAGTAGGTAAAGGCACGCCCTTATAAAACTTTATATCTTGATCAACTATAATTGATCTTCTTTTTAAATTTTTTTTTATAGTTGTTTTTGGATCCATAATTTTTATTTTTTAAAAAACTTACTTAAACCTTCCTTAAAAATTTTTATTGATTTTTTTGTTTCTTTAATTGTGAGACTTGTAGACATAAATATTATTCCATTTGATGGGTAATAAATGTTTTTACTAAGTAGAAAATTTTTAAATTTTCTAGCTTTGTTTAAACTTTTTTTCTCTAGAAAATCTCTTTGAATCCTGTTTGCAACATATTCTCTAGAAAACAGCAATCTTAAAATTGAATGATATCTTATTACCTTGGCATCTATATTGTTTTCCTCGATAAAGTTGTTTATCTCATTTTGAAATTTACTTGAGATAAATTCTAATCTATCAAAAATCTTTCTTTTGTTTTTCATGTAATAAATAAGCATTTTATTTCCTACATACATTGACATAGAATTTGCCGTATAAGTTCCGCCAAAAAATATGTGAGTATTTTTCCTTTTAATTATTTTGTAAATTCCTTTAGAAATTCCTATAGCGCCTATGGGCAGTCCACTACCAAAAGCTTTTCCAAAAATAATAATGTCCGATGGGGTTTTAATTTTGTGTTGAACTGACGAACAACCCACTCTAAGAGCGGTAGCCATTT
>CAYFHL010000110.1:0-4707 GCA_964342955.1 uncultured bacterium | reverse complement strand
TTTCCATGCTTTAAAAATCTTAGTATAGATACGTCTTTGTTTATTATTAATCTCATAAACTTTATTATTTAGATTACTAATAAAATCTTTAGATGTACTAATTGTACTCATTTGTGGCATAATCTTCATTAAACTACTAATATCAACTAATTTTTTAGAACAATTATAACAATTATCTTTGTGTTTAATAAAGTCATTATAAATAGCTTGTTTTATTTCTCCATCTATATATGCTGAAATATTCAGCTCAAAATCATAGCATTCCATTCAAATATTTAATCTCCTTTCTGATTTAATAACTCTTGCAATTTAATTCTACCTCTATTAATTCTAGATTTCACTGTCCCTATAGGGATACCAACAATTTTACTTATTTCATCATAAGAAAGTTCCTGAATATCTCTTAAAATAATAATTGTTTTAAAATCATCCGGTAAATTTTTTAGAGAATTCTGTATTTTTTTTTCAAATATCCTTGTATTCTCATCTTCACTTGGATCAGATTCAATGCTCGGTATATCAAACTCTCTATCTTCATAGCTCAATTCAGTAATTGAGAAAGTTTTTCTACGTTTCACTTTTCTTAATTCTGTTCTTGCTAAGTTTCCAGCTATTGTATATAACCACGTAGAAAATTTAGCTATTTCTTTATATGAATCTTTGTGGGTATAAAGTTTGATAAAAGTATCTTGCAATAAATCTTCAGATCTATCAATATCATTAATAAAATTATATATAAAATTTAATAGGCGATCCTTATAACGACGTACTAATTCATTAAATGCATTTTCATCACCATTCTGAAATTCTTTTATTAATTTTTCATCCGATATATCAAAATTAGACATAATAACTCTTACAGATTCTTACTATCATAGGTTCTATAAATATAAAATCATTTAAAGAAGATGTTTTAGATAATAAATCAATCTTCCTTAAATCTAATAATAAATTTTTTATTTCTTCAATTGTATATCCGTTGCTGTATTTTCCTAATCTTGATTGAACAATTTTATTTATTCCCAAATATCCTTTTTGATTAAAACTACCAATCTTATAAAATAATAATTGTTGGAAGAAGGCAACCGAATTATTAATAATTTGTTGAACCCTAATCCCATGGTCTTTTAAAGAATTAATAATCTTTATTGATTCAAATAATTTTTTGGATCCTAAGCAATCTTGCAATTGCCACAAAGAATATATTTTGCTTCCAGAGATATGTCTGTTTAATACTTCTCCATTTATAATATCTTTATTAAAAAATAAAATATCTTTTTCAATTTCATTCATTACGTGTGTAATAGAATCACCATAATTTTCTATATAATTTTCTAAAGCATCATTTGTAAATTCAATATTTCTTTGTTTTAAAAAGTATTTAATCCAATCCGACATTTTTTTATAAAATGGTGGGCGTACATCAATTAACAATGTTGATTTAGACAATGAACCTAAGAAACTATTTTTTAAATCATATTCATTAGAAATTAAAACAAGAACAGTATTTATATTAGGCTTTGTTATATAATCTAATATTTCTTTACGACCTATACTACTTCTTATTTTCTTTATTTCTCTAATAATAATTATTCTTTTTTCATCAAACAATGAAATAGAATGTAGCTCATTAAATAAACTTTCTTCAGCATCACAATCCATATTATAATATTTTTTCTCTCCATTATTTTTCAAATAACACTTATCTAATTCATTAATCAAAAAATCTTGTAAAAATATATCATTACCAAATAGAGTATAACAAAACTCAAAATTGTCTAAATGAATATTTCTAATAGTTTGTCCTAAACTGATATTATTTTTAACCATTTTAGAAAATTATTATTGTTATTATAGATAACATTATACAATAGATTGAAAAGAGCCAGAATTTTCCACGATAAATTACTGATAACAACCAACCTATTACCATATATCCTGTTAAAGCAGATGAAATAATACCAATAATCAAGGGAAAATAATTTATTGATATCATATTATTAATTTTATATATCTGTAGCAATACAGCCCCCGATAATATAGGTATTGCTAAATAAAAAGAAAATCTTGCAGACTCTTCCTTTTTTATACCTAATAACATTGCAATTGATATAGTTATACCTGACCTAGATATACCAGGCAAAATTGCAAGGGCTTGCATTAAACCAATAATTATTGCTTTCTTTATTGATATATTTGAATTTTTATTATTACTATAGAATAAAGTTGACATTAAAATTATCCCAGTTAATAGAAAAGTGATTTTTATAACATTTATAGTAAAATATTCTTCTATAATATCCTGTAAAAATAATCCAACAACAATAGCAGGTAATGTTGCAATAACAATCTTTAAAATATAACTTCTTGAATTTTGTCTATTATATACAAAATCCTTACTTAGATCAACTAAATTATTATAATAATAAATAATAATTGCAATTAAAGTACCAAAATGAAGAGCAACCTCAATTAGTATCCCTGATTCTTTAATATTTAATAAATGTTGAGATAATACAAGATGTCCTGAACTACTAATTGGTAAAAATTCAGTTATTCCTTGAACTAATCCTAAAAAAAGTGCCTGTATCCAATCCATCACATTAATTGCAAGAATGAAAACATCCTGCCCGAATTATACATATCTCTACGATAACTACAGTAAGAAGGGGATTCATATGTACAATATTTTGATATATTAATATTATTTTTTTTTATTCCTAAAGAAAAAAGCTGCCTAGATATTTCTTTTTTTAAATCTACTTTCCATTTGTTATTCATCAATAAAATTTTTGATTCTGATTGAAATTTTTCTGCTACTTCTTCCCCAACTTCATAACAGCACTGACCAATAGAAGGACCTAAAAATATTTTTATTCTATTAGAATTTGAATTTTGTTTCAACATAAGTTTTACTGCCTTAGTTACTATCCCGCTTACCGTACCTCTCCAACCTGCGTGAACTAATCCAATAATCTGATTTTGTACATCTAATATATACACTGGAACACAATCAGCAACTTTCAATGATAATATAATGCATTTGTTACTTGTTAATAAACCATCTACACCATCATATTCTCCTGGATTTTCTACCCATCTAACATTAGATGAATGAATTTGTTCCGGAATAGCTAAACTTTTTTTCGATATATTATATTTATTAGCTAAAGCATAAATATCTTTTTTTTTATGATTAAGTGTCATCGCAGCATTAACACCTTTAGAAAGATATCTATTAAAATTTACAAACCTATCATCATTCATTGATTTAATTATTAAAATCTTCATTAATATATTACTTTGATATATTAAACTAATAAAAGTTTAATATTAACATTTGATATTGAGATTGAATCTCATTTAAATTATATCTATAAATGAAAACTATATTAATATCTATATTAATCATTCTTGGTTGTACACAGACTTCTTTTAATAATAAGGAAAATTTGGATCAAATGATTGATGCTTATGTTTTTTTATCTGAAAATCATGATTTACTTCATATTATGATGGGTGAATATAAGGGATCACCAATAGATTCATATAAATTATATAAAAGTAAAATTACTCCACTTGAACATAACCTACATTTGAAACCAATCATATTGAACCTAAATAATATTCAAATTATTTCAGATACTTTACAAGGAGCTGATAAATTTGATGCTTTAGTTGACTATTACCAAATGGGACTTCAAATTATGATAGAAGGAATTTTAAAGGGTTATGGATATAAAAAAACGATGCCTAAAAATTCTGAAGAGTATTTAAAAATTAAAAAAATAAATTTTAACGATTAAAGTTTAACAAATTATTCATTAAACTACATTCATTATAAATCTATATCAGGTACATATTTATAATTAATTCTGTCAGGTCTTTTATATTTATTTTGTTTGATTCTATTTGGCAAAGTGATCATTGGAATTTTCATATATGAATATTTTATTGCACCTAATAAGTGACTTATGCAATTTAATCTAGCTTTCTTCTTATTATCAGATTCTACAACATACCATGGAGAAAAGGACGTGTCAGTATGTTCAAACATTTTATCTTTAGCTATTGAGTAGTCATCCCATCTATTAACTGATTCTAAATCCATTGGACTGAGTTTCCAACCTTTCGTTGGGTCTTCTGACCTATCTTTAAATCGTTTCATTTGCTCTTCAGCACTTACTGAAAACCAATACTTAATTAATTTTATTCCTGAACTAATAATCATACGTTCAAATTCAGGGCATGTTTGTAGAAAATTAATATATTCCTTATCTGTACAAAAACTCATCACCTTTTCTACTCCAGCTCTATTATACCAACTTCTATCAAAAATTACTATTTCTCCCGCAGCGGGAAAATGATTAACATATCTCTGAAAATACCATTGAGTCTTTTCCCGTTCTGTCGGAGCTGCAAGTGCAACAACTCTAAAATGTCGAGGATTTAATTTCTCAGTAATTCTTTTTATTACTCCACCTTTACCTGCAGCATCTCTTCCTTCAAAAATTATTATTATTTTTTCTCCAGTTTCAATTACCCAATCCTGTAACTTAACCAACTCAATTTGAAATTTTTGAAGTTTAATTTCATATCTTTTTTTTATTTTTTTTGAACTATTCATAAATCATTTATTTCTTTTAAAATTTTATTATTAATTAAATCATAATATTTTATCGAATCTAGATTTTCTTTTAGCTGAGA
>CAYFHL010000109.1:0-4721 GCA_964342955.1 uncultured bacterium | reverse complement strand
CCATCTAATGTATATTGATTAGTATTTAGTGGGTCTAACCATTGATCAATATTTGACCATGCACTTGAAAATTTTGCATATCCATGATAATAGGTTTGAGAACAATAACAATCAGGCGAATTATTACAATAATTAGTATAAATATAACTTGCCATTCCTCTAATATATTTGTTGCTATCAAAGAAGGGTGATCCTGATGAACCTGGAATTACTCTTCCATCACTATATGCGAAATCCCAGTTATTACCACTGCTAGACATACCATAGGCATTATAAGAAATTTTCTTTATGTAGCCATCGGGGTGATGGATGCCAACCACATTATTACCAGGATTGCTTGAAGAACGATTCCATCCTGCATAATATGCATCATAATATGAAGGAATATTATTATTTAACCTAATGAGCGCATAGTCATTGCTATTGAAACTTCCAATTGCTAGATTTTGTGTTCCACTCATAGTATTATAATTACCTGGACTACTTCCAGAACAAGAATTAGATTGATAATTAAAATAGACAACATTGCTACCACCAGAGTTACAATGTGCTGCATATAGAATATATGGAGTCAAATCCTGAGAAGTATTGTTTACAATTGCAGCAGAGCAAACACCTCCATTACCGCTTACAAGAACAACGGAATTCACTTGGTCAGTCCAGTCGTTTGCCGAAGAGCATGCAACGTTATCATTGCAATCTTCTCTATTAGAAGTAGATGTTTCATGAAAATTCATTAAATCCTTAAAATCATGCATAATTGATTTTAAGGTTAGTTTTATTTTATCTATATCTTGTGTTGGGACCTTTAATTCAATAAAAACCTGGTCACCTTTTACAACAGCTGTTTCCAATGATTCAGTATAATTATTATTTTTTGAATTAAATGATCCAATAAACATTGATCGATCAGAACTATATATATATAATTCAGATTCATCAGTCAAATAAAAATTATCAAATTTAAGACTAATAGCTTTAGCTCCAGAAGATTGTATGCCAATATAATAGATTGTTTCATCTGAATTTTGAATTATAGTTGCTTGCTCAATGATATTTATTTTGATAGAGTATTCATCAGCATAATGCAATACCATGGGGTGTAAATTATGATCAATTTTTTTTGTTTGGTCAACATTATAAATCTCAATATCACTATCATTTAATAAGTATCGAGGAGAACCGCCATGTTGAATCTGTGAAAACGAAATAGAAATTATAAGAACAATAAATTTTAAGAAATATAACATAATTAATTAACCCTAAATAAACTATATAAAAATAGGTATATATGGGAATTGTTCACAATATCCGTAATATTCCGTTACAATTATAAAAAATTAAAGTGCTGAGTTAGGCTAGAATAATATTAACGAGAGCAACAATATCGAGGACATTATAAATTCCATCGCTATTTAAATCGCCAGATATGTTAGGCTCATCATAGCCTAAAACGATATTTACTAGAGCGACAACATCAAGGACATTATAAATTCCATCGCTATTTAAATCGCCTAAAAAATAAGATAATGTAATGCATTCACCATATGCTACATATAATCCAGTGCCTATTATATCTGAAAAAACTCCATCACTTATACAAAGCTCTGTATTGTTATCTCCACCAGAAAAATTAACTCTTGTTAATATTGATTGACTAGCAGGGATATGATTTCCATCTAAAGTAAACCCCAAAATAATACCAGATTCAGAAGTTTCTACGGTCCATCCATATTCATTCGCTAGCCCACCTTCAGTATTAGTAATATTAATAAAATTTGGATTATCATTAATATTAAATTGGAAGCCAGCAATTGATTCAGGGGTATCTATATTGATATCAAACCAATTTACACCATAATCTCCAAAACTTATAGTGATTGGATTCGCACAATAACTACCATCTCCTCCACAAATACCACATTCATCTTCGATGTTTCCAGAACAATCACAAAAATTTTCATCTTCAGGAATCCAACAACTACCATCATCAACGGTTGCGTCGTGATCATAATTACATGCATTTTCATTTGTACAACCATAAATTAAATTAGGGTATAAGTTAAAAATTGCACCCTGACTATATGAAAAGTTTGATTCTTCTGAATATGGAGATAAATTAGATAAGGTATAATAACCATTGTATGAACCTCCCCAACCCCAATTACAATGAAAGTGGTTATCTCCTTGATAACCATCAATATTCCAAGCATGACCGGATTCCTCAGTGTATCCTCTATATATTAAAGGTCTGCCTTCATCAAGCTCAGACCGGACCAAGTCTTTCCATACATTATCCGAATAATTATTTTTTAATCTAAAATTTGCATTAGTATTATAATCAAAATAAGTTTCAAGAGCACTCATTGCACTCGGATAGTATTGGCCTACCCATGCACCCGATCCATCTGGACCATAATCCATTTCAACTCCTACACCACTATGAAATAGAAGTTCTCTAGAAGAGTTGGTAGGTGAATTATTTGACATGTTTTCCCAATTATATATAGTAGAGTTAAAGTTTGCAGAGATAGTTCCATATTGAGAATGATAATAGCTATGTTCACCAATTCCACTAATTGGATGTTCCCAATAGTTCATTACTTGAGCCATAGCAACCGCAGTACATCCCGCGTATGCATTATTGCCTGGGCCATTAGGATCTTCAGGACAATAATCATTCCAAGAATTGCCTTGGTTCCAATTAGTCGTAATTAATGGATAAACATCTCTCATATTTGTATCAGATATGAAATTTTCAGATAAATAATTTTCCCATAGATTATTAATCAATAAACTCTGTTCTATATCAATATTTATTGCAAAAATAATTTGATCTTTATAGTAATCAATTAATTTTTCTAACTGAGGTGGAACATCATTAATGTTGTAATGATTATTAAAACTATAAGCAATAACGGGTAATACTTTACTATTGGCTGAAATTATTACAAAACCGGGATATTGGTAATTACAAATGTATAATATTGGAATATTAGATTCAGATAGTATTATAGTAGATTCAATATTTATACCATTCTTAGTAGAACTATTTTTTTCTAAAAATATATTTTTAGCAATTAGTTCAGCCTGATTTAGATTGATTGGAGATGGCCAAACAATTGAAAGGCAGAATATTAGAAAACTCACTATATTTAACATAACTTAATCCATATTAATAGAAAAAAATTAAAAATAATGGAACAATAATACAATATTAGTAATAAATCGTTACAATAAGAGAGTTAATATTTATATAAAAGTTCAACAGTTATTTTTTTGAAATGTCTTCACACGTTATAGATATTAATAACAAAAATAAATAATTTGTAATAAATTTTCGAACAAAATATTAATATATAGAGGGTAATATGATTATTGAAAATATTCTTGGTGCAATTGGAAAAACTCCTATAGTAAAATTCAATAGAGTAGGACAAAATCTCAATTGTGGTTTATATGGAAAATGTGAGTTTCTAAATGCTGGAGGCTCTGTTAAAGATAGAATTGGTAAAAATATGATTGAACAAGCAGAGAATGAAGGCAAAATTAAACCAGGAGATACACTTATTGAGCCTACATCAGGAAACACTGGTATTGGAATGGCTTTGGTTGCTGCTGTCAAAGGTTATAAAATGATAATTACGATGCCAGAAAAAATGAGTAAGGAAAAAGAAGTTGTTTTAAAAGCTTTAGGTGCTGAGATAATACGAACACCTACTGAAGCTGCTTGGGATAGTCCTGATAGTCATATAAGTATTGCAAAAAAACTTAATTCAGAAATTCCCAATTCACATATTCTTGACCAATATGCAAATCCAGAAAATCCGAATGCACATTTTGAAAATACAGCTCAAGAAATAATAAATGATTTTGATGAATCATTGAAGATGGTAGTCGCTGGTGTTGGTACTGGTGGTACAATTACAGGTATAGCAAAGCGCTTAAAGAAAGAAAGGCCCTTTATAAAAATTATTGGAGTTGATCCAATTGGATCAATTCTTGGAGGAGGTGATGAAGTATTTCCATATCATGTTGAAGGTATTGGATATGATTTTTTTCCAGATGTTTTAGATAATGATTTAATTGATAAATATATTAAGCTTCCTGACCAAGAAGCATTCAAAATGGCTAGAAAAGTTATAAAAGAAGAAGGTTTGCTAATTGGTGGCTCTGCAGGTGGTGCTGTTTGGGCTGCAATTAATCAAGCTAGAAATCTTAAATCAAATGAAAAATGTTTGGTTATCCTGCCTGATTCAATACGGAATTATATGTCTAAATATGTAGATGATAAGTGGATGTTAGATAATGATTTTTCAATTTAAGATATAAATTCATTGAAAAATAATTAATGTATATATTAATAATAATGTAATATTGTGTGTATGGTGTCAGTATTAATTTTTTATATAATTGTTACTACGTTAATTTATTTATTTTCAATTTTATTTTTTTTAATTGGTAATACTGTCTTATCAAAAAAAATAGTGAATAAAAACTTTCCAAATATTTCAGTGATCATTGCAATTAAAAATGGCATAAATTCAATAGAAAATATTATTAATGATTTAAAAGAACAAGACTACAATGGAGTTGTAGAGTTTGTGTTAATAGATGATGATTCTATTGATGGAACAGATATTTATATAAAAAATATTTCTAAAACAGATAAAAGATTTAGATGCTTCTCATCCAATGAAGGTAAATTAGAATTATCACAT
>CAYFHL010000108.1:0-4798 GCA_964342955.1 uncultured bacterium | reverse complement strand
GGTCTAGATAGGAGAAAGAAAGCTTCTGCGATGCTATATGATTATCTATCTTCTAGTAATAATAATTTAGAAAATTTGATTGTTCTAGGAGATTGGAATGATGATACTAAGGACCAAAAAGGTGATCATTGCTTTGATTTATTTTTCAATGATAATCATTATTTTTTCCCTACACATACCATAACATATGATCTAGACCAAGCATCATATCCTCACCCACCCTATACTAGTTTTTTAGATCATATTATGGTTTCAAGAGATCTTATTCCAATAAATACTAACTATACAGTCCAAACTATTAGGATGGATAAATATATGGGTGGGTTAGATGTTTATGATGCATATATATCTGATCATTTACCAGTTCTATTTTCTTTCAGCATTACAACTTATTAAGGATTTTTAAATCTTTGTTTAATATTTTTATTATTAAATTTGTTTGTAGCAAATGATCTATCTTATTAATGTTTCTACTTTATCTTAATATATTAGTTATAACAAACTTCCTGAGCGCACAAGAATGCCCTCCAGCTGATACATTATTTATTAATCAATCTCAAAATTTATGGAATATACCCACTGAAAATAATTGGAATAATATTGAAGTTATGACTTGGAATATAGAAAATTTTCCAATCAATAATAATACTATTAGCTATGTGTATGAAATAATTACAGATCTTTTACCTGATATTATTGGTTTTCAAGAAATAAATGATCTTTCAGCATACAGTACTTTAGAAAATTCCTTGCCAGCATATGAATTTATTACTTCAGGAACAGGTTTAGCCTTAGCTATCCGCAGAGATGTCATTGAAATTAATAATTGGACAACTTTATTTTCAGGATATGGCTATGAATTTGCTTGGCGTTACCCATTAAAAGTTGAACTAAGCTGGACTTGCGGAAATAGTTCAATTACATTTGAAATAATAAATATTCATTTGAAATCTGGAGGAAGTAATTCAGATTTTGAGCGCCGATTGGAATCCTGTCAATTATTATCAGACTATATTAATGAATCTGCCAATCAAAATATAATTTTATTAGGAGATTTCAATGATGAAATAACCGACCAGCAAAATAATAACTCTTTATGGCCCCTGATTTCAAATAATTCAATTAACTTTACAACAGCATCAATTGCTAATATCGATGAATATGCAACCTATCCTAGTTGGCCAAGTTTCATTGATCATATTGCTGCTACAAATGGAATTTCTGATCAGGCAACAAATGAAACAATCAAAACTATTAGAGTTGATGATTATACTGGTTATAGTTTTTATCACAATAATATATCAGATCATCGTCCTGTTGTTTGGTCATTCTCTACTGATAATGTTGACTTAGGTTCAGGATTAGTTATTAATGAAATTATGCAAAACCCAACTTTTGTTTCAGATATATTGGGAGAGTGGATAGAGATAACAAATATATCAGATACAACAATTAATTTAAATGGTTTGATGATTTCTGATAATGATGGCGAATCCCATATAATTAATAGTTTGCTAATTATTGAATCTGGAGAATATATCGTTCTAGGATCTAATTCTGATTATAATTCTAATGGTTTTATTAGTGTTGACTATGAATATAATAATTTTACTCTTTCAAATTTATGGGATGAAATTATTTTGAGCCATCCTTCAGGATTAATTATTGATCAAATTGCATATGATAATGGTTTGACTTTTCCAGATGAAAATGGACGTTCAATGTCTTTGATATCACCATCATTAGATAATAGCTCTGGAGAAAATTGGTCAGCTAGTCAGAATGAATTGGATAGTGGAGATTATGGTACTCCAGGTTTTGAGAATTTTAGTGATGCTGAGTGTGATCCAAATGGAGATATTAATAATGATACAATACTTAATATCCTTGATATAATCCTTCTTTCAAATTATATATTATATACTGAAGGTATCGATTTCTCCGATTTTCAAATCTGTGTCTCAGATATAAATCAAGATTTAATAATTAATATTCTAGATATCATTCAATTAATTTATAATATTTTAAATTAAATTTAACTAAATTGATCTCAATCCAAATTTTCATTGTGTAGCATTCGCAATAATAATACTATATATTGTATACCCACATTTAACCCCTAACCCCAAATAATTAAAATTTAAATAAAATATTTTTTTTGAATTGTGATATTGTAAAATTCGCATACTAGATATTGTGCCCCAATTTTAAAATTAAGGGGTTTATTTATTTTTTTTTATTTCCCTAAGTTCTTTATTTTCAATATTTTATAATTTTTTAATTCCATATTAGTTAAAGTATAACATTAAATGCTTGCATTTAATTTTTTCACTTTTGTAATATTATTTTGAAGATGATGCTAACATGATTCTTATGGTAAAAGTTTTTAACATAAATAAGGCAAAGGATTAAAATGGACATAGTTAAAATATTATTTTCTACAGCAATTACAGTTTGGCTTATTTCAAGTGGATACACTGTAAAACACAACTTTATGATTCAATCTAAACAAGAATTAGTTTATCAATTTGATGAAAAAAATAAAATTATATTGAAAAATTATAACTTTAAACAAAATAATAAAATAGAAAGAGAGATATAAATGAATACTATAACTAAAATATTTTGCTATATATTGATACTTGCATTTGCATATGCACGAACAAGCGATCAATATATAACTGGAAAAATAGCTCAATCTATTAAAAAAATAGATATTGATAAATTATTGGACTTTGAAACAATATCTCGTTCAATTGAAGACGACTATGACAAAGCCAGATTTTACTATATTGTAGCACATGAAATTGATCTCAGGATGTCTCAATTAGATCGAAAATTTTATAAACGAGAAGTAGATCTAACTAATACAATCACAAAATACGAAGATGAGCTTGGTATTAATCCTGTAAAATATACTAATAATAAACCTAGCTTTGATTATACATATAGACCAATAGATATTACTAATGATGCAATTTCAAACGATGTTCACTTTATTCAAGCTAAAGTAGCACGCAGCCAATTTATTCAAGTCTATAAATACTATCGAAATCAATTAGATAATTATAAGACCTATTTAGTTACCTTAAGAGAACTATATAAATGTAAAGTTATTCAAAACAAGGAAAATAGTATAGAATATTTTTCAGACTTTCCTCAGCTTTACCAAAATATTAAGATCTTAAATACTGATAAAAAAAATAATGAAGGTAAAATGCGTGTAAATCGTGATAAACTAGGAAAGGTATTAAATATTGAATGGATTAGTGAAAAGAACAATAAAGTTATCAGGGAAAGAGAATTTAAATACTTTTCTAATGGTCTGCTAGCAAATCTAACAGATAAAATAGATGAAAAAATTGTTTTTGAAACAATTTTCGGAAAACATAATATTACAGAAGATTATCTAGAATATACATTTACAACTGGTTTTCTACCAGAGGATTACAATTATATGACTGAAGTTTATTATAATGATATAGAAGAAGTTGCTGCTTATAAATTCATATCAATGGATGGGCATGCAATTGGTACTATATATCGACAATATGATGAAAATAATTATTTAGTGAAAGAGAGCTGGCTACAAGGAGAAACAAGTAAGATAATAAGAGAGTTTACTAGTATATTTGATCCCACAACAGCAGATTATAAATTAATAGAAAGAGATCGCACAGGCAATATAGTCTATCAGGAAATTGTATTAAGTAGTAATGAATAAATTATCTTATTATAACAAACATTTATTAATATTTTTTTTAACTAGTGTATCTTTAAACTGGTCACAAATAGTACAGCCATACCCTCCTTTAAACATTGTTAATATACCAACAGCAGGAACTTTACCAAGAGGCACTTATACTTTAGAAACTTTACTCATTAATAATGGCGGCTTTGTACCTAAATTGGCTGTTGGGTTTACAGATAATTTTTGTTTTGGCGTATCATTTGGAATACAAAATATTATAGGAAATCTTGAGCCATCAATTAATAAACCAACTCCAGAAGTACAAATGAAATATCGAATGTTTGATGAAACCCAATCAATGCCAGCTTTAGTTTATGGGCTAGATACACAAGGCAAGGGAAGATTTACATACGAAATCACTAATAATGATACTATAATTGATATTAATAGGTATCAACAAAAAGCATGGGGTTTATATGTAGTAGCAAGCAAAAATTGGAATTTAGTTGGGAATTTAGGCCTTCATATTGGAATGTGTAAAAATTATTGGGAAAATGATGATGGAGATAGAGATATCAATCTTTTTTTGGGCATTGATAAAGAAATTAATCGATCATTTTCGCTTTTAATTGATTATGATGCAGCGTTGAATGATAATAATTATGATATAACTCAAATTACATTTGGAAAGGACAAGGGATATCTAAATGCTGGAATCAGATGGGCTATAAATAGTAATATAATGCTTGAACTAGATTTAAATGATATTAATTTAAACACTGAAGCAAAATTTATGAATAGAGAATTTAAAATAATTTACTCAGAGGAATTTTAATCTAAATGAAATACTTTCAAAATATTTTTTTTATTTTTTTAATCCACTTAACTGTTATTAATAGTCAAGATTTTAATCTTATGGATGGAATAAAATTCTATAATGATCGGCATCATAACAATAATCATATTATAGCATCTTTTTCTAATATTGATCAGGCAATTAATATATTTTCTAAACTACTAATAGATCCGGTTCATGAAAAAGAAGCTGCACTATACTTACTTAAATGCTACTATTTTAAAGGTGAGTATACAAATCAAAGTGATGAA
>CAYFHL010000107.1:0-4842 GCA_964342955.1 uncultured bacterium | reverse complement strand
TAACCAATCATCTGTTAGTGGTCATGCAGAATTAGCTTGGATTTTTCATTGTATATCCAGAGTTGGATGGATGAATCGAATGACACAGTTTAAGGAAAAAGCAGGTTCCAACAAAGAAAACGCAAGCGTTGGTCTGTATGTTTATCCCAACCTGATGGCTGCAGATATTTTGTTATATAAAGCTACCCACGTTCCAGTTGGCGATGATCAAAAACAACACTTAGAATTGGCTAGAGATATTGCGCAAAAATTCAATAATGATTTTGGAAATAAGAATTTTTTTCCAATCCCAGAACCTTTAATACAAAAAAATATCTCAAGAATCATGAGTTTGAGAGATGGTAAAAGAAAAATGAGTAAATCTGAAGAATCCGATTACTCTAGAATTAATCTTAGCGATAGCGAAGAAGATATAAGGAAAAAAATTAGAAAAGCAAAAACAGATTCGCTCCCAATTCCAGAAAAAGCTGAAGATTTAAAAAATAGACCTGAGGCACTAAATCTCTTAACTATTTATTCGTCAATTACAAATTCTACATTAGAAAAAATTTTGAAAGAAATGGCCGGAAAAGATTTTTCGAAGTTCAAAGAAAATCTATCAGATGCATTGGTAGCTATTATCTGTCCGATAGGAAAAAAAATAAAAGATTTAAATAAAGATAAAACTTATCTACTAAAAATTTTACAGGAAGGTTCTAATAAAGCTAGAAAAATTGCAGAGCATAATCTGAATAAAACTAAAGAAATTGTAGGATTTATTTAACCCTATATATGTGATAAAAGTCTTTGTATGATTTACACAGAAAATACACCCAACCCTAATGCAGTTAAGTTTATTTCTGAAAAAACGCTTTCAGAAGTTGGAGTTGCTGAATTTCAAAAAATAAATGTAAAAAAAATAAAAAATGATTTTATTAAAAATTTACTAGAATTTGATGGTGTAGAATTAGTCTTGGTTTCAGAAAACTTTATAAGTGTTAAAAAAAATGCAAAAGTTAACTGGGACAGTTTAAAGCCTTCAATAATATCACTAATTAACGATCATTTTGAAAAAAATAAAAAACCTATTTTGCCTAAAACAAAAGACAAAAATTTTTCAGAAAGTAAAAACAAAGACAAAGAAAAAGATTTAATAGTAAAAAAAATTAATGAAGTGCTTGATAGTAAGATTAGGCCTGCGGTGGCAAGGGACGGAGGCGATATTAAGTTTGTTTCTTTTAAAAATGGCAAAGTTAAAGTAGAACTCAGAGGAAGTTGCTCTGGATGCCCAAGCTCTATTATGACTCTTAAAAATGGAGTTCAAAATCTTCTTCGTCACTATGTTAAAGCAGTAACTGATGTCGAGGCAATTTAGTTAAATGAAAAAAAATACACAAATACCCTACAGAGACCAACTTATCGAATTAGGAAAACTGTATAAAATAGAAGAGTTAAAATTTTATGCAAGAACCAAAAAAGATCTAACTATCTCTCAAATCGAATTAATATTATTAAAAAACAAAATAAGATTGCCAGAGCAGAGCTACAATAAAAAAAGAATAGCCGCAATTAGATTTAAAGAACAAGTGGTGTCCAATATTTTAATAACGGTGTGCCTAATGGCATTTATAGGAAGTTTGTTGAGTGTTAGGCCTTTTATTAAGACCGTAACGAGTGAAATTAAATTTACTCATGTTGCAAAAGAGTACAAATCAAATTTTAATAATTTTAAAGAAAATAAAAATTTTAAAAAAAATAATATAAATAAAAATCAATCTGACGAAGAATATATAAGCTTAGATACACAAATAACATTAAATATATTTGAAAATTTAAAATATGATCTGAAAAGTATAAGACTGGGACAAGCAGTAAAACCTGTCTATTTAAGAAAATTTCCTAGAGATCTTAAAAAAATAAAAAGCACACAAAAAAGAAAGGATACTTTTATAAAAATTGTGATGCCTTTGATTTTGGACGAAAATGATAAAATATTAGAGGATAGAAAAAAGTTATTTAAAATTTTAGGCAAACAATCAAACACAAGGGGTGAAAAGGTTTGGTTAAAAAGAAGGTTTAAAGATTACAAAATAGATGGAGAAGATATAGCCGAACTAAAATTAAGAATGGACATAGTCCCCACATCAATAGCCATTGCCCAGGCTGCTAAAGAAAGTGGCTGGGGTACGTCTAGATTTGCATTAGACGGAAATGCAATGTTTGGTCAATGGACATGGAGTCAAGACGGAATAGAGCCAAGTGAAAAAAGCGAGAACCAAAGTCATAAAATTTTAAAATTTCCTATGTTGCAATCATCTGTAAAAGCCTACATGAAAAATTTAAATACTCACAGAGGTTATAAAGAATTTAGAAATAAAAGGGCCGAACTAAGAAGAAAAAATAAAAATATATCCGGATTAAGTCTTGTTAGTTTTTTATATAATTATGCTCAAACAGGTTCAGAATATGTGAAAATTTTGAAAAAAATTATTGAACAAAATGATCTAACCGATTTTGATGATTCAGTTTTAATGAATAGAGGTGGCAGATCTACATCTCTGACATTATAATTTACAGATTGCTGACAATAAATTGAATTCCTAACCATCTCCAGCTTCCATCTTTTTCTCTTAATGAACAATTTATTCTACCCCGTTCTGTTGTAAATTTTCCATCTAGAATTATTCTCAACTCATTTTTTTTATCAAAATTAAGTTTTGATTTTCTCCACTCATTTTCTTCGTTGGAGTAACAACCAATATTTTTTAAATTTGGTCCATTTTCAAAAAAAATAATTTTTACTTCCGGAGGATTATTTTCTTCTGAGAGATACTTTTCTTCAGGGATAATTTTTTTATATGGAAATGGAATTGTTTTTAATAAATTCTTAAATCTTTCTATCTTTCCATATTTTTCATTAATAGGAAACCTTGGTAATTCTAGTTTATTTTTTGTCTTATCAATGACTCCGGAATGTTGTCCAAAGGCATATAAAAATCCCAGATCTTCAACTATTTTTTTATAGGACTCTTTGTACTCCCCGAATGGATATGCAAAAAATTTTGTTTCATAGTTTAATTTTGTTTTTAGAATTTTTTTAGCAGTTTCCAAATCTTTTTTTATTTCTTTGTCTGTTTTATCAACAAGATAATCATGACTATGACTATGATTTCCAATATGAACAAATTCAAAATTAGCAATTTCTTTTATCTGATCCCAGTTCATGTATCCTTTAGAACCTACAGTTTCTGTATTAATAAAAATAATAAAAGGAATATTTTCTTTTCTTAAAATTGGCCAGGCTTCATTATAAAATGAGGAAAAACCATCATCTATTGTAAGCAAGATTTTTTTATTAGAATTATCTTTGTTAACAGATTCCTCGAACTCTTTATGAGAAATAAATTTAATACCAGAATTTTTTATTAAATTTATGTGTGATTTAAAATCTTGAATCTTGATATTTGTAGAGGGATACTTATTTTCCTCAAAACGATGGTACATTATTGAAATAATTCCATAATCTTCAATATTTTTTGCTTCAGAATAGTAATTGTTTGTCAGGATTAAAAAAACTATAAATGAAATAATGATAAAAAATTTTTTAATAATTAATTTCACAGGCAAAAATGATTCAATTGGTTTAAGAGTTAATAATAATTTTTTTATTAAAAAAATTCAAACTAATATAAGAAATAATGGGCTGCTTGTGAATAATATATTTGACTTTATTAAAGAAAAAAACGCTGACGTTGACAAAAATTTTTCTGTTATAGTGAATATCGGTCCAGGCAGCTTTTCAGGAATAAGGATTTCACTTGCCATAGCCAAAGGCATGAAAATGGCAAAAGGGACAAAAATTTATGGATATAGAGATTCAGATTTAGCCAAATTTAACCTTAAAAATATTGAATTATTGATTCAAAAAAACTTGATAGAAAATAATTTGATTAAACCAGTGTATTTGAGCTAAATTGTCGATAATTATTATGAGTAAAATTGAAGAAAAGTGTAAGGAAAAAGGCGTCAGGCTAACTGATCAAAGAAGAATTATAGCAAGAGTAATGTCTGACTCAAAAGCAACATATGGCTCTAAAGATCATCCTGATGTTGATGAACTTCATAAAAGAGTAAGTTCGCTTGATAAAAATATAAGTATAGCTACTGTTTATAGAACAGTTAAACTTTTTGAAGAGGCCGGAATAATAGAGCGCCATGATTTTAAAGAGGGTAAATCCAGATATGAGCCTTTAACAGACGAACACCATGATCATTTAATAGATATTAATAGTGGTGAAATTGTTGAATTCGTTGATACAGATATTGAAGAGTTACAAAAAAAAGTAGCACAAAAATTAGGCTATAAATTAGTGGACCACAAATTGGAATTATACGCACAAAAAATAAAAAAAAATTAATATTTTGTCTAAAAAAATTTTCATTAAAACTTTTGGATGTCAGATGAATGAGTACGATAGCAATCGTATTTCAAATTTAGCTAAGGAAGCTGGATATATTAAAACAGATAATATTAATAATGTAGATTGTTATGTTTTAAATACTTGCCACATAAGAGAAAAGGCAACCGAAAAAGTTTACCATGACATTGGACGTCTTAAAAAAAATTACAAAAATAAAAAAAAGCCTATAGTTTTAGTGACAGGCTGTGTTGCCCAAGCAGAAAGTAATGAAATGTTCGAAAGAGAACCTTATATAGATGCAGTAATAGGACCCCAATCATATCAAAATGTTCCAAGGATTTTATCAAAATTTAATCAGAGAAAAAGTAAATTTAATTTTACAGATTTTGATGTTGTTAAAAAATTTGATATTTTAAATTCAATAAAAAATTCGGAATCAAAA
>CAYFHL010000106.1:0-4855 GCA_964342955.1 uncultured bacterium | reverse complement strand
AATTAATTATTAATAAGTAGTCTCCAACCTCCACCATAATTCACATATGTTCTTCCTGTCCAGTGATCATGTTTATATAGAGCATTTAAATCATTACCAAAATGATCTTTTTCCTTAACTTGTTCATATGTGTAGCGTTCACCACAATTAATTAATAAGGTGGTTAAAAATAAAAAAAATAATTTATTCATAGTAAGATTCTAAATGTTTAGCGTAGGTAGTAATCATATTCTAGGGTGTTTTTATAAATTAATATTTGTTTGTGTTCTCCAAATTTATTTTCACCTATAAAATATTTTTCTTCGATTAACAAGTTTTGAGGATTATATTTATATTGATATTGATAAACGATTAAATCCTGATCATCATATTTAATTTCTTCAATTTGATTATTGTTTTTATCGTATTTATATTCATATCTACCCCAAAATATTTTAGGATTTCCATTCTTATCCGTGGCATATTTTTTTATGAGATTTTGGTTCGAATCATATCTATTGTAGAATATTTCTTTAACTTCTCCATAAGAATCTAAAAGAGTATGTTGGATTAATTTATTTTCTGAATTATACTTCATTAATTCCTTTGAATTTAGTGATTCTCCAAGATCTATTTTGTTAAAAGTCTCTATTCGATTGTTATTAGTATCATATTTGTAATTATAGTGAGCATAAATTTTATTATTTGTATGGTTAAGTAACTCTACCAAGTTATTATCTATATCATAGCTAAGAGTTAGCTTAAAGTAAATGGATCCATCTGAATTATAGTGTGTTTTTTCAATTTCATTATTGTTAGAATCATATTCAGTTTTTATTTTATAATCAATTTCACCATTTGATAGATAGTAATTTTCTTCAATCATATTATTATTTGAGTCATATAGGGGTTTAAACATAGTAATTTCATTTCCATAGGGATCTAAATAATAATGCTTTAGTTGCTTCCCATCCTCACTATAAATATATAGCAGGTGATTGATCCCAACAGAAGGTTTAAGTGGTACTGATTCAATTAAATTTCCGCTCCGATCATAGATATTATCTTTAGAACTCTCTTCATCAAATATTTCAATTAATTCTCCAAATTTATGTTCATAAGTAAATTTTAGTATACGTATTTGCTTAATATTTAAGCTTTTATCTATTTTGCTATCTAAGGAGCGACAAAATATGATTGATATTATAGTAATGAGATGTGTTATGATTTTAGTACGGTACATTTAGATGATAAAAAATATTTATAATAGTTTTTAATGCGAAAATTTACATTCAATGACCATAGTTTAATTTAATTCAATTTATCAAATAATTTGATATAAATCACCTATTTAGATTATATGATCTAGCTCAATATTTAAATGTTAATAACCCTATAATTTTATTAAGAAGTTAAAATTGAAAAGGGAGTAATAGTGAAAAATAAGTTTAGTATTCAGTTGAAAGAAGATGAGATTTTTATAGGACCAACAGATGATGAATTAAAGCATATCGAAGAAGAACTATCTTCAATGCTCGACTATATTAAAATCCAGTATTAAAATAGATACTATATTATAAATGATTAATTTTTTAGATATATTTTAGTAATCAATTAATAATTATTCCATCCATACTTGTCCTCTGTTTAAGGGGATTTAATTTAATAAAAATAAAAATAAGATATTTTACTTAAATGAAATATTCTTATATCAAAATATATTAAATTACACTATGCCTATTGAAAGAAAGCTTGCGGCCATTATGTTTACTGATATTGTGGGATATACTGCGCAAATGTCTAAAGATGAAGCATCAGCTATAAATTTAGTCAATAATAAATTATCCATTCTCAAACCACTGCTTACTAAATTTAAAGGTACTTATGTTAAAAGTATAGGTGACGGAACCTTATCTTATTTCAATTCAGCTGTTGATGCTGTCCATTGTGCTACAACATTTCAGGAATCTATTTATGAAAATAAAAAACTTAATATAAGAATAGGTGTTCATCTTGGAGATACTATAATTGAAAATGGTGATATTAGAGGAGATGGTGTTAATATTGCATCCCGCTTAGAGAGTATGGCAGTAGAAGGTAGTATTTTTATATCAAAAGAGGTGCATGATCAATTAATTAATCAAAAAAAGTTTCAAAGTACCTCAATCGGCTTGCAAAGTATGAAAGGTGTTGGTCGTATAATAGAAGTATTTACGCTAAAGGGAAAAAAATTAAAGCAACCGAATCCTAATGACTATAATAATAGCAAAATTAATATTAAGAATTCTACTGAAGTTCCATTACTTACCTTAATACCTTTCAGAAATAAAGGAAAAGATGAAGATGAATTCTATTCGTATAGTATCTCTGCTGCTATTTTATCAAGAATATCTACCTCTTCTAATATTATAATTTCAAGTATGGAAGAAGTAGAGAAGCTTGCTAAAGATTTATCCTCAAAAGAAATAATTAAAAAATTAAAAACTCAATATTCACTAACAGGTTCACTTTGGAAAAAAGATAATATGTTTAACTTGTCAATTGAACTTATTGATGGTAAAACGAATCAAATTATTTGGACTAACTCTTGGTTAGAAAATTGGGAAAATTTACCTAATATAGAAACTTACATTAGCAATAATATTATTAAAATTTTAGATAAAAAGTCAATGGACCGAATTGAAAAACAGGCATTTACTTTTAATAGAAAAACAGTTATTGATTCTGAAGCATATAGAATTTATTTAAAGGGTAAATATATTTACGAAAATAGATCTGATGATGTAGATATATCTAAGTCAAAAAATTTATTTAAAAAATCTATAAATCTTGATGAAAATCTTATTTATCCTAGAATGATGCTGGGAGAAATGTTCTATAATCTTGGAGAATATAATAAAAGTTTAAAGATATTTTTTAATAATTTAAAAATGAGCATCGTTATAAACGATCTTGAAAACATGGCAAATACCCTTAGTTATATTGCAAATATATATTATCAAAAAGGGGACTATGATAAATCATTAGATTATAATAAACAAGGTCTGAAAATTAGAAGAAAAACAAAAAATAATTTAGGCATTTCTCAATCACTAAATAGTATTGGAGCAATTTATGACGCTTTACAGGATTATTCTGAAGCCATAACGTATTATAAAAAATCAATTAATGTATCTAAAAAATCAAATGATAAAAAGGGTTTAGTTAAGGCAACATTAAACATATCAAATATCTATAATACGCTTAGTAATTATGATCGAGCCTTAAAGACACAACAAGAATGTATAAAAGTCTGTAAAGGGATAAATGACTATTCTTTGCTGGCTTATGCATACAATTTGTTAGGTGTAATACTTTCAAATATGCACAATTATAAAAAATCAGTATTTTATCTAAAAAAATGTTTGAAAATTCGAAGAGCATTGTTTGAGCCAGAAGGAATTTCATCCGCTCTTAAAAGTATAGGAGTACTATACTATCATCAAGGTAAATATAGACAGGCATTAATTTATCACAAGAAAGCACTATTGGAGAGAGAGAATATTGGATATTTATGGGGTATTGGTGAATCTAATTCATATTTAGCAATTACTTATAAAAAAATGGGCGAATATAAGAATGCAATTGAAAAATATGAAAAAGCATATCAAGTTATGGATTCACTAAAAAATTATGAACAAGTTTCAATAATTTTAAACAGCTTAGGAAATATTTACAGAAAAATGGGCGAATATGATCTAGCTTTTAAAACATTAAAGAAATCAGAAAATATTAAACGAGATATACAGGATTTAGATAATTTAGGCTATGTGTTTTTAGAAATTTCATCTGTTTATCGATGGAAAGGAGATTATAAGCTAGCATTAGAGTATAACCAAAAATCTACTAACATTGCAAAATCAAATAAGCAATTAAAGCTTTTAGCTAACAATTATTACCATAAGAGCTTAATGCTAATTACCTCAAATAATCTTAAGGGTGCTAAAGAACATATTGATAAATCAATCAAGATAGCTAAACAATCAAATTATTTAAGCAATCTAGCTAAATATCTTGATTGTTTAGCTATTATATATAGGATAAAAAAACAATACAAAAAAGCCAACAGCATAGTAAACAAATCCTTATTAATATGTAAAAATTTAGAAGATACCCATGGAGAACGAAAATATCTAAACAGCATTGGTTTGATTAAGGAGTATAGAGCAGATTATACAGGTGCGCTTAATATTTATATAAAGTGCCTTCAATTATCAACAGAAATGTCTGAAAAGAGATCAATTGCTGTTTCGCATAATAATATAGGATGTGTTTATGAATGCTTAAATAATTGGGAATTATCAATCAAGCACTTTAAGAAAGCTTTGAAATATGCTAAAAGAATAAATTATCAAGAAGGTATTTCTGCATATAATTTTAACTTAGCCTATAATAGTTCATTTTCAAAAAATTACAAAAAAGCAATTCAATATATAGATATTTCTATAGGTGATAAAAATTATGATCATAATGATCAATTCATTATTTCATGCTATATTCTTAGAACATATATTTTATGTAAGATGAAGGATATAGTTAAAGCGTCACTCTTATTTGATAGAATAAAAGATATTAATAAGGAAAATTCTTTAGGAACTGAAAGAAATTGGGAATTATATGAAATATATAATACCCTAGATCTAGATGGTAAAGCATTTTTAAATCAATCATATAAAACATTATGCAATGAATTAAAATGTATTTCTTCTAAAGAAAACAAATTATTTTATAAAAATAATGTAAGATATAATAAATTAATTTTAGAAAACTGGAAGTCAATATAAAAGCCCCATATACATAATGATATATGGGGCTTCTTTTGTCTTGATTTGAAAAA
>CAYFHL010000105.1:0-4871 GCA_964342955.1 uncultured bacterium | reverse complement strand
CTAAAACTCTAATTTATTTAAATAAAGATTCTCAAGTAACAGAATATTATTGTAAGACATTTGGAGAGCCTGCATTTATAGAAAGCATAAGCCTAGACTCTGAGGAACAATCTAGTATTGTAGACTTATTAAATTTTGCTCCTGAAATTATAAATTTTGGTGGAGCAGTACAAATAGATGGAGAAGGTATTTTAGCTCCAGGCACTCAGGTCTGGGGTACTTTTACATTAATAGCTCCTTTAGCTTTTATTTTTGAGAACCCTATAACAATTATCCCTGCAGACTTCACTGAAATCGAGCCTATGGATACATCTACAGCAAATCAAATCAATTCTGCATTAATTGAAGCTTCACTAAATGTTGAAATAACAAATAGTTCTCCCTTAGGGGGTAGTTTGTCTTTATTAGTTTCAGATAGCACTATTTTTCCCATATTTTTAGATTCATTAATTACTGGTAGTTGGGAAAAAAATATAAACTACCAGATTGAAAATTATGGATTTGAGCTTAATACTGAAATTTGGGATACTCTGAGCATTGAAATTGATTCAATATATTATGAGGAATACGATACTTTAGATATTAATAATACTACTGCATTATTAGTTGAATTTTATAATGATTCAATTTTGCAATTTTTTATAGGTAGAATGTTTGAATTAAGTTTTCCCGCAACTGATTCAATAAATCCACTTAATGGATTTGTAAATCCTGACTTTGCAAAAGTTGATACCTCTTTCTTAACAATTGATACTACTAGAATTTCTTGGATAACTACTGAAAATCCAAGATATTTGTCTCCTATGATTACATTTGATAGTAGCCAAGGAGATCCTCGTACGTTCCAAACGACTAATTATGTTGGTGTTCGATCATATCTAACCTTTATACTTAATACAGGTGGATTATTTAGAGAAGAAAAAATTGAATTGTATGACAAAAAAGAAGTAATTAAATGAATATAAAAGTTTTTTCAAATTTAATCATATTGTTTATTTTTAATATAGGATACTCTCAAATCAATTTAGATGCTAGAATGTTAGGCTTAAATGGTTCTTATACCAACCTTGCAAGTGGATATCAGTGTGTAGGAATCAACCCTGCAAACCTGGCATCATCCTCTAATAGGACATTAAATATTATAAATACATCTTTTGGCTTTCGAAATAATTTTTTTTCATTGGCAACCTATAATGATATAAGTGGTGCAAATTTAGAGGACTCATTATCTTTTGATTATTATCCTAAAATTGATTTACTAAATAAATTTGGTGGAATTGGTTTACGGTTAAATCAAAATTTTATACTTCCATATCCATTGTTAAATTTTTCTTCTAAAAACATCGCATTTACTTCACAAATGAAATTTTCAATTGATATGGGAATACCTGAAGCATTATTTGATTTAATTCTATTTGGGAATCCTATTGGTAAAGAATTTTCTATAGGGCTAGAAGAATATATAGTTTTTAATCAAGAATTTGGTTTTTCTTATGCAAAAAAATTCAATGGGTTTATGTTAGGAACATCAATTAAATATTTAATGGGAATATTTTATATGGGTGTTGAAGAAGTTAATTCATCATATATTAAAACTGATATCACAGCATTTACGGGTCAGAGCCAATATCTTATTCAACAAGCAATAGGTGGAGCAGGACTTGGTTTAGATATAGGTTTTAGTACGGAAGAACTTCCAAATGGAATAAAAATTGGCTCATCAATAATTAATTTATTAGGTACTATTAAATGGACTCAAAGCAATTTTATTAGATCCAATCTTGAAAATACAATTTCAAATGCAGCAGGGGATTATTACTTAAGACAAAATGAAATGCTATATTATTCATTTTTGATTGATTCTATAAATGCAAGCTCTTTCAGTGGAAGTGGATCGGATTCACTAATAACATCCCAAAATTATAATGTCGTCATTGTTAGTGATAGTTCTTCAATCCCATGGCATCTTTTATCTAGTGATGATTCATTAAAAGTAATTTTCTCTGATATTGGATACCTGGTTCCTTCTGAAACATTATATGATAGTTTAACTAATGATACTGATAGTCCTTTTCTTACAAGAGAACCTGCATATTTTCGACTAGGACTTTCGAAAAGATGGCCAGAGAATGTTATTATAGCTGGTGATTTAGTTACAGGCTTTTCTAATAGATTAGGGAGTAGTGATAAATGGAGACTTTCTATAGGTGCAGAAATATTAAAATTTAATCCCTTTATAATAAGGTGTGGTTATGCATTGGGAGGCTATGAAAAGAGTAGTTTTAGTTTAGGATCTGGCTATCACTTAGGTCCTATATGGTTTGATTTTGGATTTGCTTTAAAAGGTGGATTTAATATTGAGAACGCAAAAGGCTTTGACTTATCATTAGGAGTTACTTGGCGTTCAAAAATTAAAGACTAGAAAATAAATCTTTTAATATTTATTATTTAAAAAATAATATCCACCAACAATAAAAAATATAAAATTAGGTGTCCATACAGATGCCATAGGATTCATAATACCTTTAAAACCTAAAGTTTGCCCAGATTTAATGGCAGCATAGTATAAGAAAATAATAATAATGCTCATACCAATGCTTTTAGCTAAGCTATATTGTCTTTTTCGATTTGATAAAGATAATCCAAATAAGATCATTAAGAAACTAGTACAAGCAAAGGCAGGTTTAAAATGTAGGTTTACTTCCCATCTAGGATCATTTATTCCATAATTTTTTAATTTAGAAACAAATTTAGAAAGGTCCCAATAGTTCATCTCTTCAGGTTTTACAGATTGCTGTGTAAGATCCATCGGGTCAAGTTTTAAGTTGATTATAGTATCTTTACCAGAGGAATAATAGTTTAATGAATTATTGTTCCATAATCTCAACTTATATTGATTTATTATCCATTTCTTAGATTTTTCATCCCATTTCATATTGTTTGCATCTAGTCTTTTAATGATATTACCATTTTCAAAAGTTTGAAATGATATATTTTGAGCAATATTATTACGGAATAGAAACCTTTTTATCGATAGCACCTCATTTGGGTTAATTTGTCTAAGAAGATTATTCTTCTTGTTTTTTTTGTAATTTGAGCGGTTTAATGAATATTTGTCTTCTAACTCAGAACGTTTTTGAAAATTATCTGTTACAATATAATTCTCAAAATAAAATGAAGATAAACTAATAAGAGTTCCTAAGATCAAAAGAGGTAGTGATATCCTTTTGCTACTTATTCCTGATGATTTAATTGCAGTTATCTCTTGATTTTTTTCTAATAAACCAAGAGTTAAGACCGTAGATAAAAGAACAGACATAGGTAGTGCTATACTAATAAACCATGGAATAGTATTTTTATAAAAACGAATTATATCAATTTGAGGAATATCTGAATCCATAAAGCGGTCTAAGTGATCAATAATATCTACTAAAATAAAAATTGTAATAAATGTAATAATAGTAAATACAAAGTTATAGAGAAATTGTTTAAGTATATATTTATCTAGAAGCTTGAACATATTATAAATTTACAGAGATAGAAATTTTAATATAAAATAAATTTTATAAATTATATAGATTTCATAATAATTCTATTTATATTTACTACATAATATATCCTTTAAATCTGCCCGTGAGGTAGGAAAGGAAAATCCCCTAACCTCATTTGCATAACTAAAGTCAAAATTATATAATTATGAAGAAAATTAAAGCAAAACTTATGAATAAGCAAGATATTCAACGATCTGTCACTCGAATTGCGCATGAGATTATTGAAAAAAACTCTGATTTAGAGAAAATTGCTTTAGTAGGCATACAAACAAGAGGAGAATTCCTTTCAAAGAGGCTCCATACATTAATTGAAAAGTTTACGAAACAAAGTATTAATTATGGAACGTTGGATGTTACATTTTATAGAGATGATTTTAAAACACATTTGGGCTCCCCTAAGGTTGAAGCTTCAAATATATTATTTGATGTAGAAAACAAATCAATTATTTTAATAGATGATGTTTTATATACTGGGAGAACTATAAGGGCCGCAATGGATGAAATCTTTTCTTATGGTCGGCCAGCTGATATTCAACTCGGTGTATTAATAGATAGAGGCCATCGTGAACTTCCAATAAAGCCTGACTTTGTTGGAAAAAATTATCCTACTTCAATCAATGAACATATTCATGTTCATTTTGAAGAAAAAGATAATGAAGACTCAGTTCTACTTTTAGAATATATAGAGGGTGATTAGTTGGGACTTTTATCAATAAAACATTTAAATGCAATCGAAGATACCCCTGCAGCTGATATAAAAAAAATTATAGATTTGGGGTATAAATTTAGAGAAATCTTAGAGAGGCCAATAAAAAAAGTCCCTTCTTTAAATGGTAAAAACATAGTTAATTTGTTTTTTGAAAACTCAACAAGAACTCGAATTTCTTTTGAATTAGCTGAAAAAAGATTATCGGCAGATGTAACTAATTTCACGGCAAGCTCTTCATCTGTTAATAAAGGCGAGAGTTTAAAAGATACAATTCAGAATATACATGCCATGAAAATGGATTGTATAATTATTAGGCATCCATCACCAGGTTCTAGTAAGCATCTTAGTCAATTTGTAGATGCAGTCATTATTAATGCTGGTGATGGAACACATGAACATCCTACTCAAGCTCTTTTGGATATGATGAGTTTGCATGAAAAATTTAATAAGTTTAAGGGCCTAAAAGTTGGTATAATTGGTGATATTAGTCATAGCAGAGTAGCCTTATCAAATATTTTTGGACTTGTTAAAATGGGAGCAGAGGTAACGCTTTGTGGCCCCCCGCATTTAATTCCATATGATATTGAAAAACTAGGAGTAAAAGTAAATTA
>CAYFHL010000104.1:0-4885 GCA_964342955.1 uncultured bacterium | reverse complement strand
TGTAGTTGAAAATGTTTTAGCTATACCAGTTTTAACTGGAACAAAATCTGATTCAGAAAAATTTGCGGGTGCAGTTGAAACATACTCAATAGAGGCTATGATGGGTGATAAAAGAGCTCTTCAGGCAGGAACTTCACATTATCTTGGACAAAATTTTGCAAAAGCTTTTAATGTTAAATTTCAAAATGAAGATAATAATGAAGAATTTGTTTATGCTACTAGCTGGGGTGTTAGTACGCGATTAATAGGCGCACTTATTATGGTGCATGGTGATAATAAAGGATTAAGATTGCCGCCAAAGATAGCTCCTATTCAAATTGTTTTTATACCAATAATAAATAAAGAGACTAATCTAGAAAATATCTTAAAATATCTTAAAAATATCTTTAGCAAATTAGACAAAAAAAACATCAGATATCATATTGATAAAAGAGAAAAAATTTCACCAGGATTTAAATTTAATGAATGGGAGATGAAAGGGGTTCCAGTTAGAGTTGAAATCGGTTCAAAAGATATTAGCGAATCCAAACTTTTTGTTTGTAGACGTGATAATCAAGAAAAATCTTCTATTAATATTAAAACAGCTGATAAAGAATTAATTAAATTATTAGAATTAATTCAAAATAATTTATACAAACAAGCCTTATTGTTTCAATCGCAAAATACCTATATTATAAATGACTATATAAAATTTAAAAAAATAATTAAATCTGGTGGGTTTGTTAAATGTGGATGGGATGGAAATGAGGAATCTGAGTTGGCTATTAAAAAACAAACAAAGGCAACCATTAGATGTATACCATTTAATCAAAATTTAAAAAATTTGAAATGTATTTTTTCTGGATTACCGGCAAAATATGAGGTTATATTTTCAAAAGCATATTAAATCAATTACGTGATTATTTCAACTAATGGAATTGTATTAAAAACTATTTTATATAGCGATTCAAGTATAATTGTTCGGCTATTTACAGAAGATTATGGCAAAATAGCTATTATTGCAAAGGGTGCAAGAAAGCCCAAAAACCCTGTATCAGGAATTTTAGAACCAACAAATCATTTAAATATACAATATTATAATAAAGAAAATAGATCCATACAGATTTTTAAAGAAGCAAATTTTTTAAGTAATTTTAATTTTATAAGGGAAAATTATAAGAAGTTGTCGATTAGTTTAGCTATTATTGATGCTCTAGATAAATCGACAATTGAATATAATCCTTCACCAATACTTTATAGATTAGCTTGGAAAATTTTAGAAAAAATAAATTCTACACAAAATAATCCTATGCTTATATTTTCTTTTTTTTTGATGCAATTATCAATAAGAATAGGGTTTATGCCAGAATTAGATAAGTGTTATAAATGTAAAAATTTTGTAGTAGATGGTGGTATTGATTATCAAAACTGTGAAATTATTTGTAGAAATTGTTTAATTTATAAAGATTATAAATTAAATTCTAAAACTATGTTATTATTAAAAGATCTAACATTGACTCATATAGATAAATTAGAATTAAAAAATTATAATAATAATTATATTTCAGAATCAATATTATTTCTCAAACTATTTACATTTTACCATATAGAGGGAATAAAAAATATGAAGTCTATGTCAATAATAAATCAAATATCTAATGGGTAAAACAAAATACTTTGATGAAAATAATTATGAATACAATCCCAAAGGTAAAATTGGAATTTATATAATTCATGGATTCACCAGTACAACATATGAAGTTAAAGAACTTGCACAATTTTTGGGCGATAAAGGCTTTCATGTAAGGGCAGATAATTTACCTGGCCATGCCACTGACATTGATGATTGTAATAAAATAAAGTATAGAGAATGGTTAAACCATGTTGAACTAGGAATAGCTGAACTATCTTCAGTTTGCGCCAAAATATATGTTATAGGTATTAGTATGGGTAGCATCTTGGGACTACATATTGCGAGTATGTTCCCAATTTCAGGTATAGTTGTGGCTGCACCAGTAATAGAATTCCCCCAAAATTATATAGTAAAGTATATTAATAGATGGACAAATTATTTTGTTTCAAAAATTCCCAAAAAAATAATGTTTGCTAAAGAAATTAGACATACGCTTGATTTTTATGGGTATGATCAATATCCTTTAAAAGCTCTAGATGAATATAGAAAGATGCTTAAAAATTTTTTACAAACTTTAAAATTGGTTTCATGTCCAATATTAATGATATATTCTGAAAAAGATCTGACTTCAAAATACAAAAATATTGAAATAATAAAAAATAATATTTCATCTAAAAATGTTCAAATATTAAGGCTCTATCATGCAACACATCATTTATTTGTAAAAAATAAAGATCAAAAAAAAATATTTTCAGAAATAATAATATTTTTAAATAATAATTAGAAAAATGAGATATCAATATAATAGTTTAGGATTCAATCAATATTATAATAATAAATTTTTTTCACCTGGTGTAAAGAGCTTAATTATAATAAATATAATTATTTTTATAATAGTAGAAATTTCAGGTTTTAAAGGACTTTTTTTCAAATCATTTGGATTAGTTCCCAATGATGTGGTATTTAATTATAAAGTTTGGCAACCTGGCACATATCTTTTTTTACATGGTGGTTTCTTACATATTTTTTTTAACATGTTTGTTTTGTGGATGTTTGGCACTGAGCTTGAAAGGATATGGGGTAAGAATAAATTCTTTAAATTTTATTTTTTTTCAGGAATAGGTTCAGGAATAATTACAGTATTATTTAGCATAAACTCTATAATCCCAACTGTTGGTGCTAGTGGTGCAATTTATGGTCTACTAGTTGCGTATGGTTTAAAATATCCATATAGAACTGTTCTATTATATGGTTTGTTTCCTATTCAAATTAGATATATGGTAGCTACTTTAGCTATTATATCGTTTGTTGCGTCAATAATGGATAACGGCAGTAATATCAATCATTTAACACATTTGTCAGGCATGATATTAGGTTTAGTATATATAAAAAATGATTTTAAATGGTTTAAAATTAAATTTATAAAAAAAAGAAATTTAACTTTGAAAAAGAAAAATAAATATTATAATGTAGATATAATCTTAGATAAATTAAATGATTCTGGTTGGGATAGTCTAACAAAAGATGAAATAAATTTATTATATAAATCAAGCAAAGGCTTCATTAATAATAAGTCTAAAAATTTAAAAAACTGATTATAATTTAAAGGGAAAGTAGATATGAAACAATGGGCATTAATTTTAGGATCATCAAGTGGTTTTGGCGCTGCAACTTGTAAAGAATTAGCTCTAAAAGGTATTAACATTTATGGCATTCATCTTGATCGAAAATCTTCTATGGAAAATGTTAATGAGTTAATAAAAAGCTTGAAATCTAAAGGAGTAAAAGTAATTTTTAGGAATATTAGTGCAACTGATGAAGGGAAAAGAGTTGAAGTTATTAATGAGCTAAAAAGCATTGGAAATATAAAAATTAAAATAATGCTACATTCTCTTGCATTTGGCTCATTAAAAGCTACAATTAGTCAAGATAAATCAAATTTATTAAATCAAAAACAAATAGAAATGACTCAGGATGTTATGGCAAACAGCATAATTTATTGGGTTCAGGATTTATTTGCAGCTAATTTGATTAGTAAGGGATCGCAGATTTTTGCCATGACGAGTTCTGGTGGTCATAGACAATGGGAAACTTATGGAGCTGTATCTGCCGCAAAAGCAAGTTTAGAATCATACACAAGACAATTAGCATTTGAACTTTCTAAATTTGGAATTGGAGTAAACTCTATACAAGCGGGAGTAACTGATACTCCAGCTTTAAGAAAAATCCCTAATTATGAAGCAATGATTCAACATGCAAAAAAAATAAATCCAGGTAATAGATTAACATTGCCTGAAGATGTTGCTAAAATTATATCTTTGATTGGTCTTTCAGAAGAATCATGGTTAACAGGTAATACTTTAAGGGTTGATGGTGGAGAAGATATTACTGGTTAATTAAGGCTTTGCTTTTTTTTAATTAATTCTAAAACTTGTCGATTTTCTTTAGAAGGTACTAAATCAAATGCTGTGCGTGCTTGTTCAATGGCATCATCATACCACGTCTTTTTAGCATAAGAAACTGCAAGATTATGGTGTGCCCTAGATAATAACTGTATTTTTTCGTAATTTAGTTCATTAGGATAAATTGATAATAAATGAACAACATGATTGAATTCAAAAATAGCTTTGTCAACTAAATTCCACTCAAAATATTGAATTCCTCTCTCCATAGCTAATTCCTCATCGCTTTTGCATGACAAAAATAATAATAGAGATAAAATACAAATTATAAATTTTTTATTAGATTTCTTCAAATATATATTTATTAAGTATATCGGAAAATTTCGTAGGATTCAGCATTAAAACCAAGTAAAAACATAAATTATTTAACATTACTAAAATATTATCTATATTTTTTTGATAACTTGATATATTGCATCTGTTATATCATCAATTTGCCAAGCCTCAATAGTAAGAGCAGGAGCAATTCTAACTGTAGAGCGGTGTGTTTCCTTTGCATAAATACCATTTTTAAGTAGTTCAACGGAAACATGATGACCATCAAGCTTAGGATCATTATGCATTTCAAAGGCAGTTAATAGTCCTTTTCCCCTTACTTCTTTAATTTTATCAGGAAATTCAGATTTTAAATTTTCAAAATGTGCCATAAGTTGGGCACCACGAATTTTTGCATTCTCTGCTAATCGAGCTTCCTCTAAAACTTTTATAGCATAAATACCAACAACGGCACCTAATGGATATCCACCAAACGTTGAACCTTCAGATCCAGGTGTTAATAAATTAATAACTTCATCTTTTCCTGCCACAAATG
>CAYFHL010000103.1:0-4919 GCA_964342955.1 uncultured bacterium | reverse complement strand
TTAGCAAAATTGAAGAACTCTTATTATTGGTACCTAAAATACTAAATTCTACAAAAAATCAACTAACTAAGTATTCTGTTACTCATCAAAACTATGCAAACAAATTTATCGATGGAATTAGACTAATTATTAAAGATATACCTTTAAAAATTGAATCTGATCATAATACTATGGATAAAATTGATAAGAACATATCTAAAAATATAGAATTGCTTAATAATTATCAAATTTGGATAAACAGTGAATATAATAAAATGGAGCCAATCAATTTTCCTGAAGACTTAAATTTAATAAAATCAAGCTTTAAATATCTAGTAGATGAGAAATATTCATCGAAGAATGTGTATTATCTCGCTGAGAAAAAAATTATACCGATACAAAATAAAATGTTTAATTTAGCTTTACCAATATATTTAGAAAAACATGATGAGCCTGTTTGGCTAGATAGAGATGATACATTAGATGTTATTAAATGGGCCTTAAAAACAATTGAAAACAAAAGGTATGTATCTGATGATTATTTATCTCACATTACTTCTTCAATTGAAACGATAAATAATTTTATTAAATTAAAGAATTTATTTAGTACTGAATGGAATGAAACGATAACGCTAAATTATTCGCCTCCGTATCTAGTTTATCCTGATTTAGCATACTTATTTGGTTCATCAAATAAAGGTATAAGCAATCAAATTATTTATTACATAAGAGATTCGCTTTATAATGAATCAGCATCTAAGTATAAGATAAATAAATTTGAAATGGACTTAATTAATGCTGAAAAAATAATTCCTGGATTAAATACTCAAAATAGTTTTTCTAAAGAGTATTCTTCAACGATCCGGTATGTTTTTCCAAATCAAATCAATCAGTTAGGTTGGTCTTGTTATGCGTCGGAAATTATCTTAGATAAAGGATTTGGTAGCTGGAATTCATCATATCATCTAATAAAATTAAAAAGAGAGCTCACTATGATTTCAGCGGCTATAGCTGAGAAACAATACTATCAAGGGTTAAAGGATAAAGAGGAAATCAGAAAATTTTACATAGAACAGGCATTTCTACATGATTGGGAAATAAATATTTTACAATATTATACTGATATTGATTATTTCTATAATACACGTAAATTTATCGGTTATACAGAAATAAAAAATTTAAAAAAGAGATATGAAAATAAAATGGGCAAAAAATTTTCAATACTAGATTTTCATCAATTAATTCTTGAAACTGGTCCAATACCAATATATGAATTAAAAAAGATATTATTAGATTAAATTATGTTTAGACCTATTGGAGAAATAAAAAAAGAGTTTAAGTACTGGGATATTATTGCATCAATGATAGATCAATGCATAGATATTTCATTGAATTTAAGTCAAAGTGGACATCCTGGTGGATCAAGATCAAAAGTTCCAGCACTATTGGCAACATTGCTATCTGGTGCAATGAGGTGGGATATACGGAATCCGGGAAAAACATTTGGAGATCGTTTTATCTTAGTTGCAGGCCATGATAATCCAGGCGTTTATGCAACTTTAGCTATTTTTAATGAAGCTTTACGTCGACAGTATAAAATTACAAAAAATGAAAAATACTTAAATCCAATGGGTGATAAATTTACATTGTATTGGGAAGATCTCTTAACTTTAAGAAGACAAAGTGGACTTCCTGGTCATGCTGAAATGGAAGGAAAAACATTATTTTTTAAATTTAATACAGGTCCATCTGGCCATGGTTCGCCTCCTGCTGCTGGTGAAGCATTTGCACTTAAGAAAGTAGGAGCGACTGATGTGAAAGTATTTGCTTTTGAAGGAGAAGGTGGATTAACAACAGGTGTAACTCATGAAACTAAAAATTCTGCATATGGTTTGGGTCTAGGAAATTTAATTTATGTTTTAGATTGGAATGATTATGGAATTGATAGCAGACCCTTCTCTGATGTTGTTGCTGGTAAACCTAAAGATTGGTTTGAACCATATGGTTGGAAAGTTTGTGGTACTGAAAATGGAGAAGATTGGGAAAGTATTCTTTTAGCTTACGAGGATCTATTTAAGAATGATAACATTAATCAACCTAAAGTTTTATGGCTCAAAGAAAGAAAAGGTAGAGGATATCTTAAATATGATGAGGCTAGCCATGGTGCACCCCACAAACAAAATTCAGATATTTTTTGGGCTACTAAAAAAGAATTTTCAGATAGATATGGAGTGATATTTGAAAATATGAATAAACCTGCATTTGATGATTTTAAATCTAATCAAATGCAAATGGCAGATACTATTGAATCGGTAATATCATTATTTGATACTGTAGATGGCTTATCTGAATTTCTTGCTGATCGTTTAGTAGAATTGGGCAATAGTGTTCCTAAACATGAATCTATTATACAAAATTTTGAAGATAACCCATTTAATGATCGTGTTTTATATGATTTTAAAAATTATCCTAAAGAATTATACAAACAACCAGGAGAAAAAGCTCCTAATAGAGAAGCTTTTGGAAATTTTGGTTCATGGATTAATTCTTATTCCCAAAAAAAATATAATAGGCCTTTAGCTATTGTATGCTCTGCTGATTTAGCAGGATCCACAAATATTGCGGGTTTTAGTAAGGGGTGGGGGGATACAGAAGATTTTGGAATGTATCATCGAGATAATAATTTAAATGGAACCCTTCTTCCTCAAGCAATTACTGAATTTGCAAATGCTGGTATAATGGCTGGAATTAGTACGGTTAACTTTTCAAAGAATCCTTATAAAAATTTCAATGGATTTTTAACAGCATGCAGCACATATGGATCCTTTTCATATCTGAAATATGGAGCATTTAGACTTTTTAGCCAAATTGCTCAAGATTCACAACTAAAAGTAGGCAAAACTATTTGGGTTGCAGGACACTCAGGGCCTGAAACTGCAGAAGATTGTCGTACTCATTTTGGTGTATTTGCACCAGGTGTGACTCAACTATTTCCAGATGGACACATTATAAACTTACACCCTTGGGAATATAATGAGGTTCCTGTGATGTTAGGGGCAGCTTTGGAAACTGATATTCCTATTATTGCCATTCATTTAACTCGCCCACCAGTTATAATTCCAGATCGTAAAGCATTAGGTATGCCATCACACTTTGAAGCGGCAAAAGGGGCATACATTTTAAAAGATTATCAGTCAAATAAAATTAAAGATGGTGTCGTTATATTAAGAGGAACAAGTGTCGTTGATCAATTTATAAAAATTATAGATCAAATTAATCAACTAGGATTAAATGTTAAAGTTATAGCAGCCTTATCTCATAACTTATTTCAATTACAACCTCAATCTTATAAAGAAAAAATTATTAAAAAGCATGAGTGGTTAAATTCAATGATTATAACAAATACATCAATAAATAATATGATTAATTGGATCAAGCACCCAATTGTAAAAGAATATTCAATTTCTGCTGATTGGGATAATCGTTGGCGAACTGGCGGACGTTTAGATGAAGTAATTGATGAGGCACATTTATCAGCAAAATGGCAATTAGAATCAATACAACATTTTGTTAATAATAAACAAGATAGGCAGATGAAAATTGAAGAATCAATCCCGCAAAATTTAAATGAAAAACTGGAAACAAATTAATATGTTAGAATTTTCAAATAGATTGTCGAAGTTGGGAACAGAAACAGCGTTTGCTGTATCGGAGGATGCAAATCAATTTAAAAGCTTAGGAAACACAATATATCCATTCCATTTAGGTGATTTAAATATATCTACACCCAAAAATATTATGGATGCTACTGAAAAAGCGATGAGGAGTGGAAAAACAGGGTATGTTCAATCTGCAGGAATTCCTGAATTAAGATCTGTTATAGCTCAAAAAACTGGGGAAGAGCGAAACTTATCTTTTGATACTGACAATGTAATTGTACAACCTGGCGGGAAACCCGTTATAAGTAAATTTATTCAAGCCATCATAAACAAAGGTGATGGTGTTTTATATCCTAATCCAGGTTATCCTATTTATGAAAGTCAAATTGATTTTCATGATGGCCATTCATTGCCTTATGGCTTTATTTTTGAAAATAATCGTTTTATAATTAATCGAGAACAAATTGAGCAGCAGATTGATCATAAAACAAAAATATTTATATATAATAATAATCAAAATCCTGTTGGCATGGAATCTTCTCAAGAAGAAATGGAGTGGTTAGCTGAATTATGTCAAAAACACGATTTATGGGTTTTAAGCGATGAAGCATATTTTAATATACGATATTCAGGTCAATCGAATAGTATTGCATCTCTGCCTGGAATGGCAGAGCGGACAGTAATTTTATATACATTTTCAAAAACTTATGCTATGACTGGGTGGAGACTAGGTGCAGCTATTGGGCCTAAAAATATAATGAAAATAATTTCTAAATTAGGTGTTAATGATGAGAGTTGTACTAATCATTTTATTCAATATGGTGGTATTGAAGCTCTTACTGGTGAACAAAGCGAGGCTGTGAATATTGTTGAAACCTTAAAAAAAAGAAGAGATACTCTTTATAATGAATTAAAAAACATAAATGGTATAGATGTGTTTAAGCCAGATACTACTTTTTATTTATTTCCAGATATCACTGATATTTATAATAAGATGGGTGTTAAATCTTATGAAGAATTTAGAATAAAAACACTCAAACAAACTGGAGTAGCATTTTGCACTAGAGAACATTTTGGAACACCTCATAGTACTGAAGATAGGAAATATATACGTTTTGCTTTCTCTGGAATTTCAGAAATAGAAATAATAGATGGGATGAAAAAATTAAAAAATTTCTGGTCCAATATAGGAGAAAGTATTCAAACTAGTGTATAGTATGTATATAAAAACCCAGGTTATTATTCAATTAATTGGAATGCTACACAATTTTCTAGCGGAAA
>CAYFHL010000102.1:0-5078 GCA_964342955.1 uncultured bacterium | reverse complement strand
TGCTCCTGATCATTTAGATCGTTACAAAAATTTAGATCAATATATTGAAGCAAAAATGAATATTGCAAAAAATTTAGATGAACCTAGTTGGTTAGTTTTAAATGCAGATGAGCCTCTTCTCACTGCAAAATACAAAAACAACTCCCGCACAAAGTTATTTTCCCTCAAAGCTAACCAACAGGTTCACTATAATCTGAATGGGACAAAAGTTTACTCAAAACATAATAACAGATATAAGACATTATTTTATTTAAATGATCTTAAGCTCAAAGGTTGGCATAATCTTCAAAATATTTTAGCTGCTTCAACAATCGCAAATATTTTAAGCATTCCTGACAAAATAATTTCTAAAACAATCAAAGATTTTAAATCGATACCACATCGATTAGAGTGGGTTTTAGAAAGAAGAGGTGTCAACTTCTACAATGATTCTAAAGCAACTAATTTAGCTTCAACAATAGCAGCCTTGAAAAGTTTTAATCAAAATGTGCTCCTAATTTTAGGTGGGCAAGATAAAGGAACAACTGATTTTACTGAATTATTGCCAATCTTGAAAAATAGAGTCAAAAAAATATTTATCTACGGAGAATCTGGTGAATTTATTTTTGATCAATTATCTAGGTCTATTGATTCTGTATTTTCTTTTGACTTTATTACTACAGTTAAAAATGCAATAAATGATTCTAGCTCTGGTGATACTATTTTATTGTCTCCCTCATGCGCAAGCTATGATCAATTTTCAAATTATGAAGAAAGAGGGGATTCTTTTAAATCATTAATTAGAAATAGCGAGTACAACTAATGATTACAAAATTTTCATATGATTATTCTATTATTGCTTTAGTTACCATCTTATCTACTTATGGTATAGTAATGATGTATAGTGCAAGTGCTATCATAGCTATAAATCATTTTGATAACTATCTCTATTTTCTAAAAAAACAACTTTTCTGGTTTATCTTAGGATTTTTATTAATGTGGATCTGTATGAATATTAATTATAGGCATCTTAAATCATTTGCATATCCCTTAATTTTTTTATCATTTATATTTTTATTTATGGGTTACTTTTTTAAAGGACCCAATCCTGCTTCACGCTGGTTAATAATTGGAGGGAGAAGTTTAATGACAACCTCCGATTTTGCTAGAATTAGTTTGATTATATTTACAGCTTATTTTATTGATGCTAATAGAAAAAATATACATCAATGGACTTTTCTCTTAAAAAATTATACACCTTATTTTTTAGGCACAATTTTATTAATTCTATTTCAACCTGATACTAGTACAACGCTTGTTATCAGTTTAATTATAATAGTTATGCTTTTTATAGGTGGATCCTCTGGAAAATATTTATTAGGATTAATTACAATTGGACTTTCAGGGGTAATGACAAAAATTTTACTAACTGATTATCAATGGAAAAGAATTCTAAGCTGGAAAGCTGGAAATATTGATTACCAAAAAATTCATTCTTTTAATGCGTTTGGAAATGGAGGATTAACTGGTAATGGTTTAGGTGATAGTATTATTAAAAATGGTTTTTTACCACAGGCTCATACAGATTTTATCTTGCCAATTATTGGAGAAGAGCTAGGCTTCCTTGGAATTTTAATATTATTTGTTTTGTTTTGGCAGTTATATAAAAATGGGATCTTAATTTCTAAAAATGCACCTGACACATTTAGCATGCTTTTATCTTTTGGTATTATAGCTTCAATTATGATTTACTTTTTAGTTAATGCATCTTATGCTGTTGGATATGCACCTACTACAGGTTTGCCGATGCCTTTTATAAGCTATGGCGGATCGCATACGATCTTCAACCTTATTTCAATTGGGATTCTTGTAAGCATAGCTAGAAATAACAAAATGTCACGCAACTCATATTTAGGGTATAATTATGAATTGTAATATTAAAGTTATAATTGCTGGTGGTGGTACAGGTGGACACTTATTTCCGGCCATAACTATTGGTCAAAATTTAGAAAAACTAGGTGCAAATGTAAAGTATATGGGATCTAAATTTGGTATTGAATCTGAATATTTCAAAGTAAATGACGTTGAAGCCATCTTATTAAAAATAGAGGGTTTACAAAGATCTATTTCAATATCCAGTCTAAAGAAGAACTTTCTATTCCCTTTAAGATTTTTATTTAGCTATATGGTAGCACGTAGCTTTATAAAGGAGTTTCGTCCAGATATAGTTGTAGGTACGGGTGGTTATTCATCAGGATTACCTCTACTTGCAGCTATTCATTTAAATAGAAAAACCCTTATTCAAGAACAAAATTCATATCCTGGTTTAACAACTAGGAAATTAGCATCAAAAGTTAATTTAGTATGTACTGGTTTTGAGAGTGCAAATAAATATTTAAAGACAAACACTGTATTTACTGGAAATCCAGTAAGAAGTGATATACTAATAATTGATACAAAAATTGCAAAAAATTTATTTGGATTAAATCAAAATCAAAGTGTAATTACAATCTTAGGTGGCAGCCAAGGTTCAGTTCCCTTAAATAATCACTTCAAAAATAATTATAAAAAATATACTAATAATAATATTCAAATTCTTTGGCAGTGTGGCAAACTGAACTATGAAGAATTGAAAAATAAAATAAATGATCCACAAGTACATATTTTTCCATTTTTCGATAATATTGGAGAAGTATATTCTGCATCAGATATAATTATTTCTAGAGCAGGTGCGCTAGCTTTATCTGAAATGGCATTATTTAAAAAAGCAATGATCTTAATTCCTCTTCCTCATGCAGCTCAAAATCATCAAACTTTAAATGCAGAGAAATTTGTAAAACTTGGCGCGGCTAAACTAGTTAAGCAATCAGAGCTAAATAGTGGAAAATTAGAAAAAATAATTATTGAACTATTTAATGGCAATAATAATGATTTAAAGTCAATGATAAAAAACACAGAAATGATTCGTAAACCAAATGCTATTAAAGAGATTATACATAAAATATTTGAGGTTGCAAATTCTTAATGTTTCGTAAAACAAACCATATTCATTTTGTAGGTATTGGCGGAATTGGGATGAGTGGTATGGCTGAATTGTTGCACAAATTACAATTTTCTATTAGTGGGTCAGATTTAAATATTTCTGAAAGAACAGATCATTTAATGAAACTAAAAATTGAAGTTTATAAAGGACATAAAGAAAGCAATGTATCAAAAGCTGATGTAGTAGTTTTCTCTTCTGCTGTTGAAAAAAATAATGTTGAATTAATTGCTGCGAAAAAATTAAATATTCCTATAATAAGACGAGCTGAAATGTTATCTGAATTACTAAAACTAAAGCCAATTAGTATTGCAATATCAGGAACACATGGTAAGACAACAACATCATCAATGTTAGGTTCAATTCTTACAGAATCAGATTTAGAACCCACTTTGGTGATAGGAGGAATTGTGAATAAGTTTAATACTAATGCAATTTCAGGCTCTGGAAAAATAATTGTTGTTGAGGCCGATGAGTTTGATCGGAGCTTTTTAAGCCTGCAACCCACAATAGCTGCAATCACTAATCTTGATTTAGAACATCTAGATTGTTATAAAAACCTTGAAGATTTACAATCAGCATTTTCTCAATTTGCAAATTCAGTACCCTTTTATGGAACTGTAGCTGTCTTCATTGATGATACAAAATCATCATCACTTATTTCAAATATTAGAAGACCAATAATTACATTTGGAATATCAGAGGATGCTTACATCAGAGCAACTAATATTAAATTTAATAATACTCAATCTTCTTTTGATTTACTTATTAACAATGTAAGAAAAGGCAATATCATACTTAATGTTCCTGGTGAACATAATATCAAAAATGCTTTAGCAGCTATTTCTATAGCACATGATCTTGAAATATCATACAAGAGTATTTATAATGGGCTAAAACAATATATTGGTGTTAGAAGGAGATTTGAAATTAAATGGACTACAAAAAATAATATTATGATTGTTGATGATTATGCTCATCATCCATCAGAAATTTCAGCAACAATCCAAGCAGCTATGAATGGTTGGGAAAGAAGACTAATAACAATATTTCAACCTCACTTATATAGTAGAACTAGAGATTTCTGTGAAGATTTTGCAAAAGCACTGATTAATTCAGAGATTTTACTAATAACTGATATTTTTGGAGCTAGAGAAAAACCAATTCCAGGTGTTCATTCAAGTAAAATTATAAATAGAGTAAAGGAATTGGGGCATCAAAATATAGTTTATATTAAAAAAAATGAAGAAATCATAACAACAATAAAAAATATTGCTAAAGCAGATGATATGATAATAACAATGGGAGCTGGAGATATTTGGAGATCAGGGGAAAAAATATTTGAGGCTCTAAGCTAATGACCATAAAACAAAAAAAGCATATTTGCAAAATATTAACATCAACACCACTTTTCGATGAACCGTTATCTAAGCATACTACTTTTGGAATAGGAGGACCTGCTACATGTTTAGTCTTTCCTAATGATGAAAAGGAACTATCAAATATATTAAAATTTACTAAAAATGAAAAAATTAAAACCTTTTTTGGAGGATCGGGCTCTAATTTGCTTATATGGGACGATGGTTTTGATGGTTGTTTTATATCCTTAAAGAGAACATTTAAAAAATTTTTTATTGACAATGATAACAAGATGATTGCAGAGTCTGGAGTTATGCTTGGTAAACTTGTAAAGGATGCAATTCATTCAAATCTAACAGGTTTTGAAAGTTTAATTGGAGTACCGGGTACACTTGGAGGAGCATTGATAATGAATGCTGGTGCATTTGGGAGTGAAATATCAACTTATTTAGTTAAGGTAAGATCAATGGATCAAAATGGTAATATAAATATCTATGAGAAAAATGATATTACATTTGATTATAGATACTCTAATTTGCCAAAAAATGAAATCATTATTGATGCAACATTTCAATGTATTAAAGGAAACCCAGAAAATATTAAAGAAAGTAAATTAGCTGTTTCAAATCTTCGTAAACAAACTCAACCTTTAAGAATACGTTCAGCAGGAAGTATTTTTAAAAATCCCTCAAAAAAAATA
>CAYFHL010000101.1:0-5209 GCA_964342955.1 uncultured bacterium | reverse complement strand
TTTAAAAACGTTAAATGAAAAATCAGAGATATTAGAACAAGCATGCCAAAACTCTTGGTGGTTATGGTTTTATCATGATCCTAAAGTTGTTGCAGTAAAAATAAAAAAAGGTAAAAAATACTATGATATTGAAGATGAAATCATCAGATGCTGATAAGAGAGTACAGATGAAAAACACTAAAGAAACCCTGTTTAGTAAAGGAATTCAATTGTTTAACAATAAACAATATTATGATGCCCATGAATATTGGGAAGAATTGTGGCTAGATTATAAGCTTGAATATGCAGATTTTATTCAGTCACTTATACAGCTTTCAGTAAGTTACTTTCATTATTTTAATAATAATTTAAAGGGTGCCAAAAGCATGATTAATAAATCATTATTAAAAATTGAAAAATATGATAAGCTCATATTAAATATTGATGTACAACAGTTAAAGGAAGAAATGATTAATTATAGAGAGAGTTTAGATAAATTAGAAAAACAGTCGATAGATAAAATCTATTGCTTAATTATTAAAAGGTCTAATGAAAAAAAAGATAACTATTTGTAGTGTAACAAATGATTTAGAAATAACTAGTAAGTTAGCAAAAATATGCAATAATTATGGATATAATTTGCAATTATTAGATGGAATTGAATTAATTAATAATTTAAATGAAATTACAATACTTATTCTTCAAATTGACAATTCAAAAAATTATATTGAAAAAAAAATAAAGTCAATTAACACTAGTCATAAGATCAGTATTATTTCATACACCGATACCATTAACAATAAATTAATCCAACATTATAAAAAAATTGGTTGTAGCTTAATACTTCGCCGTTCTGAGCTTTTAAGAAATATTCATTCAATTCTAATAAAAATCATTGAAAATGAAAAATTATAATAAAATATCAAATAAAAAAAGAATGATTAATATAGTTAAAATTCTAAAATCTGAATACCCCAATTCTAAATGTTCTTTAAACTATCAGTCGCCTTTTCAATTACTAGTCGCAACTATACTTTCTGCTCAGTGCACTGATAAACGTGTAAATCAAGTTACTAAAAAGCTATTTAATAATTATTCAAAACCAGAGCATTTTAAAAAATTAACTGTTAATGAAATTGGCCAGGCTATATATAGTACCGGTTTTTATAATAATAAAGCGAAATCTATTAAAGGTATGGTAAATATTTTACTTGCTGATTATAATGGAAAAGTGCCAAATGATATAAACAAATTAATAAAATTACCTGGTGTTGGAAGAAAAACAGCTAATGTAGTTTTAGGTAATTATTTTAATATACCATCGCTTGTAGTTGATACTCATGTTACAAGAATCTCAAACCTTTTAAAATTTGTTAAGACAAGAAATGCTGTTGTTATTGAATCAAAGTTATCTAAAATAGTTGAGAAAAATGATTGGACTTTATTTGCTCATTTAATGATTGACCATGGAAGATTGATATGTGTTGCGAATAGACCTAAATGTGATAAATGCGCAATTAATAAGTACTGTCCATCAGCAAATTAGAAATATAATATATTAAAGAAAACATTATTTGGACCCAAATTAATATTTATAATAAATTTTACAAGGGAATAGTTTTTGTAGGATACAAATAAATATCAAAAATTTTATTAAAAATTAATGCCATATTTAACTAAACAATATAAATTTTGTGCAGCGCATCGCTATTGGAATAAAAAATGGACTGCTAAAAAGAATAAGAGTGTTTTTGCAGATGATGTAAAAATACATGGACATAATTATAAGCTAGATATAACTATATCAGGACCTATTAATTCTGATTCAGGTTTTATAATGGACATTAGAGAGATTAATAAGATTGTTAAGAGAAAAGTTTTAAATAGTTTAGATCATAGTCAAATCGATAAAGATATTCCTTGGTTTAAAAATAGACAACCTTCAACTGAAAATTTAGTAGTATTTATTTGGAAACAAATTGAAGCATATTTTTCAAACCCCATAATATTATATTCAATCAAACTCCGTGAAACAGAAACAATATATACAACATACTATGGTCCAGGAAAACACACTCATGAAAAAAAATAATATATCTAATATTCAAAAAATTATAAAAGAACTCTTATATGAAATTGGTGAAAACCCAAAAAGAGAAGGTTTGGTTAAAACTCCTGATAGAGTATCTAAAGCATGGTCATTTCTCTGTAAAGGATACGAGCAAAATTTAGATTCTGTAATTAATAATGCAATATTTAATGAGAATTATGATGAAATGGTTACTGTCAAAGATATTGATTATTTTAGTTTATGTGAGCATCATTTACTTCCATTCTTTGGAAAAGCTCATGTCGCATATATTCCTAATGGAAAAATTCTTGGTTTATCAAAGATTCCTAGAATTGTAGAGATGTATAGTAGACGACTACAGGTGCAAGAAAGAATGACACAAGAAATCGCAAATGCTATAAATAAAGTATTAGACCCCCAAGGAGTTGCTGTAATAATAGAAGGACACCATATGTGTATGCAAATGCGGGGAGTTCAAAAAAAGAACTCATATGCAACAACATCCTCTATGACAGGACTATTTCGTAAAGATTCAAAAACAAGAGAAGAGTTCTTAAAAATAATTTCATTCAAGAGGTAAGGATTGATTTATGACATTGCTATAATAGGTGGTGGACCAGGAGGTTATGTTGCAGCAATAAGAGCTGCTAAATTAGGTAAAAGGATCATATTAGTTGAATCTAATGAACTTGGTGGTATCTGTCTTAATTGGGGCTGTATTCCAACCAAATCGTTATTAAAAAATGCTGAGATTTTGGAATTCATTCAAAATTCATCAAAATTTGGTATTGATATTGATAATTATACTATTAACTGGAATAAAATAATTAAACGTTCTCGCGATATATCTAAGAGATTATCAAAAGGGATTCAATATCTTATGAAGAAAAATAAAATTGAAGTTATTAGTGGCAAAGGAGCAATATTAAATAATACAACTATTGAAGTAGTTACTAATGGGAAAAAGATAACATTAAATACAAAAAACATTATTATTTCAACAGGGGCCAAGATAAAGAAATTACCTAACATAGTTTTGGATGGCAAAAGTATAATTTCATATAAAGAAGCATTGATGCTTGATAAAAAACCTAACTCATTAACTATAATAGGAGCTGGAGCTATTGGTGTTGAATTTGCACAATTTTATTCTACGTTTGGAACGAAGGTAACACTAATTGAAGCTATGCCCAATATACTCCCTTTAGAAGATAAAGAAATATCATCAGAACTTGAAAAATTATTTAAAAATAGAAATATTGAGATATTTACAAATTCGATTGTTAAAACTATTAAAAAACTTAAGAATTCTGTCAAAATTAAACTTAGTAATGGAGGTGTTGTTGAATCTGATAAAGTTTTAGTATGTATTGGTATGGTTGGAAGAACCGATGAAATTGGATTAAGAAAAAATAAAGTTGAATTAAAGGATAGTTTTATTAATGTTAATGAGTTTATGCAAACAAATATTCCCAATATATATGCAATTGGGGATGTTTCAGGTCCCCCTTTATTAGCTCATGTTGCATCTTTTGAAGGTATAACTGCCGTTGAACATATAGATGGTAGCAATCCTGAACCGATGGATTATGGGAATATACCGAATTGTACATATACAAAACCTGAAATTGCATCAATCGGTATGACCGAAGAAACCGCACAAAAAAAAGGATATAAATTAAAAATAGGTAAATTCCCTTTTAGAGCATTAGGTAAGAGTATGGCAGTTAGCGAAACGGATGGTTTTGTAAAAATTATTTATGATGAAAAATATGGGGAATTATTAGGTTGTCATATCATAGGAACAGATGCAACCAATATTATAACAGAAGTAGGTATTGCAAGGAAATTAGAAACAACTCATGCCGAGATTTTAAAAACTGTTCATCCTCACCCTACATTATCAGAAGCTATCCATGAAGCAACTGCGGATGCATTTGATGAATCAATACATATATAAAATGATAAATATTGACGAAAAAAATAATATTAAAGAACATGACACTGTAGATTATAAATCAATATTTTCAAAATTAAAATTTAGCTCTACTAAAAAATTAAATTATTTTTGGCTGGATAAACAAAAATATAATACTATATGGGACCTTCAAAAATATTTACATAAATTAAGATATAAAAAGAAAATACCTAATTGTGTGTTATTTTTAGAACACTTACCTGTATATACTTATGGTAAAAATGCTAATTTAGATCATTTATTAGATAGTTATCCGAAAGATGCTGAAGTTGTAAAAATAGATAGAGGAGGTGACATTACATTTCATGGTCCAGGTCAGCTGGTGATATATCCTATAATTGATTTACATGATTATAAATTATCAATCTCATGGTATATGCGAAAATTAGAACAAATAGTTATGGATGTCCTTATGGAATTAGGAGTATTCGCAAATCGAAAGAATAAATTAACTGGTGTTTGGGTAGAAGATGAAAAAATTTGTGCAATGGGAGTGAGAATTTCAAAGTGGATTACGATGCATGGACTTGCAATTAATGTAACTACTAAAATGAAATACTTCGATAGTATGATCCCATGCGGAATATTTCAATATGGTGTTACTTCATTAGAAGAGTTGGAAATCAACATTTCAACAGAACTCTTAGTAGAACTATTTATTAAAGAATTTGATAAGAATTTAAATTAATATGAATTATAAGGGATTTAGTAAAGAAAAATTATTAAAGATATATAAACTAATGTTCACATCTAGAATATTAGATGACAAACAATTAATATTATTGAAACAAGGAAAGGGATTTTTCCATATTGGAGGATCTGGTCATGAATCAGCAGGATTAGGTGCCGCAATATCATTCAATCATGATATAGATTATGCATATCCATACTACAGAGATCAAGCTTTTTGTTTAGGATGGGGGATGAGTTCTAAAGATCAATTGTTGGCTTTTTTAGCTAAGAATGATGATCCCAGCTCAGGTGGTAGACAAATGCCTCAACATTTTGGACATAAAGAATTAAATATTGTTAGTCAGTCTAGTCCAACTGGAACACAATTTCTTCAAGCTGTTGGTGCAGCTTTTGTGCTAAAAAAAGAGAATAAGAATGGTGTTGTCTATGTGAGTTCTGGAGAAGGTACAACCAGCCAAGGAGATTTTCATGAAGCTTTAAATTGGGCA
>CAYFHL010000100.1:0-5211 GCA_964342955.1 uncultured bacterium | reverse complement strand
CTTCAGTTTCCAATGAAGGTAAAATACTGTACAGTTTGTATGAGAACGGAAGTTATAAGATTGCCTTGATAGATAATATACAATATCAAGATGAAGATTTGGTTGGTTATGGGAAAGATGTATATAAAAACAGGCCTAATGTAGAGATCCTTTTTGGTGAAGAAATAGAGTCTAGACCTTATGAAGAAGAGCTTTCACAGATGGCTATTATACCTAAATTAATGTTTGATTATAGTACATTCAAACCAGGTATTTATTTTTATTCAGATGAGATAATAAATCGCTACTCTATATTTGGTGGTTTTTCATTCAATAGTTTAAAAGATTTAGATCTTTTTTTGCTACTTGAATTTAAAAAATATTTGGTAACCTTTTACTCGAATTTATTTTGGGTTACAAGACATAGAAATGCAAGTGATTCAAATCCATTCTATTATCCAAGGGCAAATGGATTACAAGTTGAAAATATTAAAATTAAAAACGATTTAACATTTCTATTATTTTCAGGAGATATAGGGAGTAGAATAAATTTAAAAGGTAATAAGTTTTGGTTTGAGTATAATTATACTAATTATAGAGAACATGTTTCACAAAATGTGTCTCAAATAATAGAATATAATGGGACAATTGATACGAATCAATTTAATGGTGAAATTGCATTTGATTATTTTAGAGGTCATGCCCTAACCTTGAAGTATAAGCTTAACACAGAAAAACCTGCGTATTTACGGAGTATGTTGCCAGGGAATGGTTGGAATGTAGAGTCTAATTTATCATTTGAGTGGAATAATTTTATGGATGGTTTTGCAGTTAGTGAAGAATATAGCACATTTGGTGCAAATTTCACTTCACATAATACTTTTAGAATAACAGCAATGATACAAAAATATTTGACTTTAAATAAATCTAAAAAAATCACATCAACTATTTCTGCTTTTGGTGGTGCTTTAACAAACTCAAGTATAGATGATTTTTTCTATTTTTTTGGAGGGGGTATGCCTGGAATTAAAGGGTATACTTTTTATGAACAGAGTTTAACGGGGCCATATCTATTAATCGGAACTAGCAAAATTAGAGTGCCCATTTTTTTAGAAAAAAATCTAGTTTTAGGACACATGAATTTTCAAAATTTATCTATTGGAAGTGTTTTGCAATTAGGTGGGGCAATGGATACCATAAATTTCAAGAAATTTGTTGATGAAAAATTATACAAAATATCTGGTGGATTAGAATTAAGAGGAAGTGGTTTTTCTTTTTTTTCATATCCTACTGCAGTTAGTTATGAATATCATAATCCAATAAGAGATTTTGAAAAAAAAGGAAATCACTACTTAACTATATTATTTGATTTTTAAATTACATAATGTCCTCAAAAAAAACTATTATCATTATATTATTATCAAATATAGTTTATTCAAATATATTTTCATTAGATTATAAAATAAATAAATCATTAGATTCAATATTGTTTCAAACATCATCTAAAATAGATCAAGAGAATAGTCCCATTAATGAATTGAATAAAAATAATTCTACAATAAAAGCAATGCTTTATTCAGGATTTTTTCCAGGTTTGGGTCAAAATTATCTAGGTAGTAGAAATAAAGCCATATTATTTGCTAGTATAGAAGTTATATCAATTTCTACGTGGTCTTATTATCAAAGTAAAGGCAATAAGGAAAAAATTAAATATAAAGATTTTGCTAACGAAAATTGGAGTTTTTCAAATTGGATATCTGATTATTATAATTGGTACGATTATGATAATCAATATAGATATGCTTTTATAAATTACTCTGATTCTACTACTGGGTGTGCTCAAGATCCAACGTTAAGTCATTGCTATCCAGAGCTATGGGATGGTAGCCATTCAGTTTCATTTACTTGGGAACATGATGAGTATATAAGATATATAAACACCAATGATAAAGATGTATTTCCAGAAGTTTATATGGATATTTTTTGTGGTAACTTCTATCATAATGGTTGCAACTTGAATGTTGAAGAAATTGATTCTTTAATTAATTTATATAATATAAATATTGTTAAAGATCATCATTTTTATGAGAATATTGGTAAGTATGATCCTTTTTTTTCAGGTTGGATTGATAATGATAGTATATATGTTTACGAGAAGCAAACAAGCGGTGAATTTTTAGCTATGTCAAAAAATAAAAATAAATATAGAGATATATGGGAAAATGCTAATCAAAAATATTATAAAGTTGCTACATATGCTTTGTCAGCTATTATGGCAAACCATGTTGGTAGTATGTTGGATGCACTGTTGTCATCAAAATTAAATAATATAGATATATCTTTAAGACCTTTATATGAACCATTAAATGAATATGGTATAGGAGCTATACAATTGGAAGTATATTGGTAAATAAATGACAATCATTAAATTAATTAATATATCATTAATCATTTTTTTTATTTCCTGTAGCACAAAAAATATTAAGATTGAGGAAGATTTACAAAAAAAATATGATAAAGGGGTCGAATTTTTTAATAAAAAAAAATATTCTCGTTCAGCTGAAGAGTTTAAATTTATTATTATGAATGATCCAGGGTCAGAAATTGCACGCAATTCCCAATATTTTTTAGGAGAGTCACTTTATTTACAAGACGAATTTATTGATGCAGCTATAGCATTCGATCAATTTGCTCGTTTTCCTACGAATAAATTTTCAATTGAATCAGCTCGTTTTAGAGTTTGTGAGTGTACTTTTAAATCATCAAGGAAATTTAATCAGGATCAGTCGAATAGTTTAGATGCTATAGATCAATTGCAATATTTTATTGAAGACTTTCCATTATCTGAAAGAATAGAAGCAGCGAATGATATGATAAATAAACTTCGATCAAAAATAGCACAAAAAGATTTTGAGACCGGGCGTTTGTATTTAAAATTAGAAGAATATGATGCAGCGATTATTTATTTTCAACAGGTTTTAAATAAGTATTATGATACAAGCTATGCAGATGAAGCTAGGATTTCGATTATTTTTACGCATCTTCTAAATAATAATATACGTGGTGCAGAAAGTTATTATAAAACTGAAAAAACAAGGTTTCAATCCAAGCAAAAAATAAAAGAAGCAGAGTTATTGCTTGATAATAACAAGCGTAAGATAAAAATGGCGGAATTAATCCGTCTTTATAAATGAAAATATTTTTTTATGGAGGTTCATTTGATCCACCACATAATGGACATTTAGAAGTTATAAAATACTGTAGTAGCCGTTGTGATAAAATGTTAATTATCCCAGCCAATTTTTCTCCGCTCAAAAAGCATTTACCATATTCCGAATTTTCTCATAGAAAAAACATGTTGAAGATAATGTTAAAAAATTGTAGTGAAAATATTGAGATATCTAAATATGATTCAAGTAAAACTAGCCCCAATTATACTTACTTAACGTTAAGAAAAATAAAATATGACTATCCCAACTCAACATTTACGATGATCTTAGGCGCCGATCAATTTAGTGAGCTTTATAAATGGAAAAATATCAATGAAATATTATCAAATATCAGTTTGTTGATTTTTAATCGCAATAATATAAATGTAAATAAAGTAAAAATTAGGATGATTGATAAATATATCAAAAATTTTGTTATGGATTGCTCTTCAAGAAAAATACGTTCACTCATTAAGAATACAGAAACTAATATTAAATGTTTAGATAGTAATGTTTATAATTATATTTTAACTAAAAAATTATATAATGTAAAATAATGGGACATGTTTTTTTAATTCAATTTATTTTAGGGGCAATACTGATTTACTATGGTGCAGAATATTTAGTTAAAGCTAGTACACAAATAGCAAGTTATTTTAATATATCATCAATGGTTGTTGGTATTACGATAGTAGCGCTTGGTACGAGTCTTCCTGAGTTAGTGGTGAGTATTATTGCAAATATAAATGATGAACAAGGTATGGTGGTTGGTAATGTTTTTGGTTCAAATATAGCAAATATTGGTTTGGTTCTAGGTTTAGTTTCAATTATAAAACCAATAACAAATAAGTTTAAAGAAGTTGCGACTGACTTATATTTTCTTTTATTTATTACAACCTTATCTATATTCTTTATATATTGGGGTGATTTGCTATTTTGGCAAGGTTTATTTTTAATATTTATCTTGATAATTTATTCTTTAAATTTAGTTTATAGAAATAAAATAAATGATGATAATATTGAAAAAGATAAAAAAAATATTTTTGTAGCTATTTTGAAACTATTAATTGGAATCTTTGGATTGTCATTTGGTTCCCACTATTTTGTAAAAGGTGCTAGTGGGATTGCAAATTTTCTAGGTGTATCTTCATTAGTTATTGGTATGTCTATTGTTGCATTAGGTACTTCTTTGCCAGAATTAGCAACTTCTTTAGTTGCTGCAAAAAGAAATAAGGCTGATTTTATTATTGGCAATATAATTGGATCAAATATATATAATATATTAGCTGTATTAGGTATAAGTATAATGGTCCGTCCAATAAGAATAAATTTTGAAGAAATTTTTTTTCATTCAAATATTTTATTATTTTTTACACTTATTTTATTTTATTTAATTAAGAATTATAGTTCAATTTCTAAATTAGTTGGTATTTTATTACTTAGTATTTATACAACATTTATTTATTTTAATTTTTTATAGTTTGAAGGGTAAAATTGATAAAATTTGAAAATGTAACTGCTACTTATTCAAAAAAAATTGGAATCTTTAATTTATCTTTTCATATACCTAAAGGTGAATTAGTTTTTTTGATGGGACCTACTGGTGCAGGAAAATCCACAGTTCTAAAAACAATATATAAAGATATTCCAATTAAAGAAGGAGCGTTGTATATTGAAGGTGAGGATATAACTAAAATAAAAAAAAGAAATATTCCATATTTTAGACGAAAAATAGGAATGGTATTTCAAGATTATCGTTTAATTCCCGATCGAACAATCTTTGAAAATGTTGCATTGCCATTGCAGTTATTAGGAACTCCAACTAAAGAAATTAAAGCAAGGGTATTAGAAATAATTAATAAAGTGGGATTGAATAATCGAGAAAAAGCATATCCTGAACATTTAAGTGGAGGTGAAAAACAAAGAGTATCTATTGCACGAGCTCTTGTTAAGAAACCAATTGTTATTTTAGCTGATGAGCCAACAGGGAATTTAGATCCAAATGTATCTGATGAAATATTAG